>NZ_JAXFOB010000030.1:0-146516 GCF_034180565.1 Ezakiella sp.
GACGAGTTTGTCGGCAAGTATAAAGGAAGAAAAGACCTTGAGTTCGTTAAAACCTATGGCGATTCAATGACAAATGTAATTCCCGAGGGTGCAATAATCGGATATGTAACAGATGATATATTGTCGCAAGTAAAAGCGGGCGATATTGTTCTATATAGATACGGTTCGGACTTCGGCGTAAAGAGATATTACGATATAGGCGATTCCATACTGTTTAAGTATGATTCAAAAAACAAAGAACACGAGGGCAAGTTCGTCGTTTACCCTAAAGACGAATACTTGCAAATTGTTGGAAAAGTTGTAATTTTCAACGTAATTATTGATTAAGGAGAGATGATATGTACAAAAAAATAATAGCATTAATACTTGTAGCATTGACACTAACCGCTTGCGGTGGAAAAGGCGGAGTTGAAAAATTCAGTTTCGACATCGATGACCTTGAAATATCGCCGCCGACAAGTTGGAAAAACCAAGACGACGGCACTCAAATAAGAACGGCAAGAGAAGTATATATAAAAGAAAAAATCGACACAAAAAAATTCACAATCGGAACAGGCATTATCGACATAGACGAAACAAGCGAAGCGGTCGGTGACGTTAGTTCACGCGGACACTACAACTATGAAACGATAATATCTTTTTCTATCGATATTGAAAACAAAACGGAAGAAAACTTAATCTTAAATCTATTAGAATCATCTTTAAAAATAAACGGTAAACAATATAACCCCCTCATACTTATAGACGGAAACTATAATAGTGACAAACTAGATGAAAAATTTAACGGGAAAGTTACCAAAAATATATTTATGCTTGTTGATAAGCTTGATATGCGCCCGAAAGAAGTTGAAACAGTAGAATGGAACATCGACGCTCCGACTGACAACGACGGCAATAAAGTCGGAAAAGATATAAGAATAACAATCCCTATAAGATAAATAAAAAAAGAGAACTCTCAAAAATACCACTCCTCGAAAGTTCTCTATAAAGTACAAGCTGTTATTTTTGTACCCTAAAATCATTATATCATAAAAGAAAGGAGAAAAGCAATGGCACGCGCAAAAAGAAGAAAACGCCTTAAAAGACCGAACGGCACGGGTTCAATCGTATATTTAAAGAGCGGAAACCGCCGTAAAAGGTATCAAGCGGTACTCGCAGAATCGACCGACGTCGTAACGGGTGAAAAGACAAGAACTACCCTCGGATTTTACGAAACATACGAAGAAGCAGAAGCAGCCTTAAACGACTTTTATGGACTTGGAATTTCCGTAGAAGATTACAAAGCGACATTTGAGGATGTATATCGTGCATTTTATGAAAGACAAGAACGTAAAGACCTTTCCAAAAGAGCATATCTCTCGTACACAACCGCTTTCAATAATTCTAAAGCATTGCACGATAAAATTTTTCGTGAATTGAAACTGCCACAAATACAGAGTGTTATAGATGACTTAGACGTTGGGGTATCGTCGCAAAAACAGATAAAACACTTGTTAAACCAAATGTACGATTTCGTAATCAAATCAACGGGTGAAAATCTTGTAAAATTCAGCGAATATATCGAGTTCGACGAAACGAAAGGAAAGAAAACAAAAAGAACGCCGTTTAATAACGACGAACTTAAAATATTGTGGGATAACCTTGATGACCCCGCTTGTCAAGATATACTCATAATGATATACTCGGGGTTAAGAGTTGACGAGTATTTGAATATCGAAATTAAGAACATTCATTTAGACGAAAGCTATATGATAGGCGGTAATAAAACAGACGCGGGCAAAAAACGTATAATTCCAATATTTGAAGAACTGAAACCTATAATCGCCGAAAGAATTAACACTAATAAAAAATACCTGTGCGAAAAAAATAAGAATAAAAAAATACTATATCTCTCATTCAGAAACATTAGGTGGGATAAAGCGATGAAGAAATATAAAATGGAACACTTACCCCACGACACAAAACATACATTAGCCTCATTAATGGATAACCAAAATATAAAACCTATAATCAAAAAACTCATCCTCGGGCACTCTCTTAAAGATATGACAGAAAGAGTTTATACTCATAAAGATAAAGATGAGATTTTAAGAGAATATAAAAAAATGGGCAAATATTTTTTGTAAGCAACGTGTAAGCAACCGCAAAAATTTTGTCCATTTTTAATCGATTTCAAGATTTAATAAAAAGCCACTCAACCCATTGAAATGGCTTAAACTCAGTAGATTAGCATAAATCTAAAAAGCATAGTTAAAATAATACTATATTATACATTACTTATCAGATTTTGTCAAAATAAAACAGACTCTTTATCCATTCTTCCATAATTTCAATATTTGTTATATTTTGTAATTCTTGTCTTATTTTTTTAGCTTCCGGTCGATTGTTAAGATACTTGATTAAATGTTTCTTAAAATCGTTCACCGCAACTCTTTCATTTTTTATTTCGCACATATACTCGAAATGTCTTTTTATAACATCATATTTGCTCGAATACTCCGTCCCTGAAAGTTCCGCAAATAAAAACGGATTTCCAATTGCAGCTCTTCCGATTGCAATACCGTCAATGTCGCCCGATTCCAAAAGTTCTCTCGCCATATCGGCATTTTTTATATCACCGTTTCCAATGACCGGAATCGAGACCGCATTTCTTATTTTATAAATCGCTTCCCAGTCGGCCTCTCCGGTGTAATACATTTCCCTCGTTCTGCCATGCACAGTCAGAAAATCCGCACCAGAGTCCTCGATTGTCTTTGCAATTTCAATAAAATCATCGCCCTCTTTAAAGCCCAGTCTCATCTTTGCGGACACCGGCTTGTTCGAATATTTTTTCACGCACTCTATCACTTGTCTTAGAGTCGGCAAATCACTTAATAGCGAACTTCCGTCGTGATTTTTTACAATTTTCGGTGCGGGGCATCCGAAATTTAAATCATACCACAAAAAATCGCTTCGCTCATTAAGTTTTTCCACGGCGATTTGAAGTGCTGAAATGTCGTGCCCGAAAAGCTGTATTCCGGTTCTGCCTTCGCTTTTTGAAATGCTTTCGGTTTTTTCGTCACCATAACTTAAGGCTTTCGCGCTGACCATTTCAGTGACAGCAAACGAAAGCCCAAGTTCAAAGCATATTTTTCGATATGCAAAATCGGTATAACCTGCCATAGGAGCTAAAAATATCGGTGGAACATCACTTCCTATTTTTAGTGTTCTTCTCATAAATATCCCTTAAACCAAATAATGTCAAATTGTTGTCGTAGATGTCAATTGACTCTGTGAGTTCATTTATCGTCGGGGCAATGCCTCCCGTCGAAATGACTTTCGCATCGGGCACACCTACTTCATCTTTTAAATGTTTCACAATATACTCGACCTCGCCGACACTTCCAAATATTATTCCCGCTTTTATGGCATCGACAGTGTTTTTGTTTAAATAATTCTCAGGCGGCACCAAGTCAACTCTAGGAAGTTTTGCAGCTTTAAGAAACAATGCTTCAGCAGAAATCCCGATGCCCGGTGCAATAATTCCACCCAAATAGTTTTTGTTTTTATCTATAACGCAATATGTTGTCGCCGTTCCGAAGTCGATTATAATAAGCGGATATCCATATTTTTTAATCGCACCGACCGCATTCACAATTCTGTCCGCACCCACTTCCTTCGGGTCATCGTACATAATGTTGAGTCCGGTCTTTGTGCCGGGACCGACTACAATCGGAGTCATTCCTATAATTTTTGAAACAGCTTTTTCCATAGTTCCGGTTAATGTTGGAACAACCGAAGAGATTATTCCACCTTCAAAACTTTCGATGTCGATGTCCTTTAAGTCCAGCAAATCCGTCAAAAGAAGATGGTATTCGTCAACCGTCTTGCTTCTGTTCGATTCAAGTCTGACAGACTCGATGAGTTCTTCGCCTTTAAAAATTCCGACAACAGTATTTGTATTTCCAATATCAACGGTTAAAATCATAACTTTCCTTTCTCTTTAAAAGAGCTGCCACAACAAGACCGCCTATGACCGCTTCCGGAACTCCGTTCACGACAACAGTTGTCAAAATTGCATCTGTTGCGAGAGTTCTCTTCATATTCATCGCCTCCATATATTTCGGCAGATAAATTATATAAATCAGTCCCATGACCATTATTGTGTGACATATAGTTGCGATCGCCGCCGCCATAAATCCCGGAGCCATGACAGTTTTGTTTCTCAAGCTGTAAATCCAAACGGCAATTACAAACAAAAGTAAAATTGCTCCGACGATAAATCCGGACTTGTTTTCTGAAACATACGCTTTATAGAGTGAATAAATCAACTCAGCGGATAGCGCCGTAAATAGTACACTTCCGAAGATTTGAATTTGTCTATGCGTTTTATTTTTCAGATATTGATACAAGTAATATGCGATTATAGGAAATATAACTCTTGGAAGAACGCTCACAACCGGGTTTTGAAATACAAAACTCAAAACCGTAGGCGCTCTGAAATTTTGGTACCACGAATAAAGTCCAAACGAGAGTCCCAAAAACATTCCCATATACTTGTCAAATAAAATCGCCGCAATAAGTGCCGGTATGTGAAGAGTCGTCGCTCTTACAGGACCGACAGGTATAAGCCCCAACTGTGTCATTCCTAAAACTAAAATCCATGCAAGTAAAATTGCGGATACAACCAGTTTTTTTGTCTTACCCATTTTAATTCTCCTTTAAAATATATTAATTTTTTCGTCTTCGAAACTGCTCGGGTCGTAATCACCGCTGTAGATAGCTTCGAATTCTTTTTTGTAAACCGTTTCTTTTTCAAGTAAACAGTTTGCAAGCCTTGTCAATTTCTCATCGTTTTCCCTTAGGATTTCCTTTGCTTTTTCATAACATCCGTCAACAATTCTCTTCATTTCGGAGTCGATGAGTTTTAAAGTTTCCTCCGAAACATTTTTGCTGTGTGTTATTGCATTTCCGATGAAAATATTTTCGTTGTCTTCCGTAAAATCGAGTGTGCCGATTGCGGAAGTCATTCCGTATTTTGAAACCATAGCGTGCGCAATCTTCGTCGCTCGTTCAATATCGTTTGACGCACCCGTGGAGATGTCTTCAAGTTTTAACTCCTCAGCCGCCCTTCCTGCAAGAAGAATAATTATTTCATTTATCATTTTTGACTTCGTGTAATAATACTTTTCTTCCTCAGGCACCGTGTATGTGAATCCGCCAGCGGAGCCTCTCGGCACAATCGTTACCATTTGAACCGGATCTGTGTCCGGAAGAGATTTTGTAACAATCGCATGTCCCGCTTCGTGGAAACTGACGAGCTTCTTTTCTTCAGGCGTGATGACGGTTGAAGTTTTTTCAGGTCCCGCTAAAACTTTTATGCTGGCCTCTTCAAGAACACTCTTTGTGATTGAGTTTTGTCCATGTCTTGCCGACAAAATCGCCGCTTCATTCACAAGATTTTCAAGATCCGCCGGAGTGAAGCCCGGAGTTCTTTTTGCAATATTTTTTATATCCACATCCGCCGCCATAGGCTTATCTTTTGTGTGGATGTTTAAAATTTCTTCTCTTCCTCTCACATCCGGAAGTCCGATTGTGACACGTCTATCAAATCTGCCAGGTCTTAAAAGCGCATCGTCCAAAATGTCCGGTCTGTTTGTTGCCGCCATCATTATGATTCCTTCGTTCTTTTCAAACCCATCCATCTCAACCAAAAGTTGATTCAGTGTCTGCTCTCTTTCGTCGTGACCGCCGCCGAGGCCCGAGCCTCTTTTTCTTCCGACAGCGTCAATTTCGTCGATGAAGATAATGCACGGCGAATTCTTTTTCGCAACGTCAAAGAGATCTCTAACTCTCGAAGCGCCTACGCCGACAAACATTTCCAAAAATTCCGAGCCTGAAATTGAGAAAAACGGAACACCCGCTTCCCCTGCAACCGCTCTTGAAATATAAGTCTTTCCGGTTCCCGGAGGTCCAACCAAGAGCACACCCCTCGGAATTCTTGCCCCCATCCTTGCATATTTTGCAGGATTTTTTAAGAAGTCCACAATTTCATAGAGTTCAACTTTTTCTTCTTCAAGTCCGGCAACGTCTTTGAACGTCACCTTTTCCTTGTCATTTTTATTAAACAGTTTCGCCTTTGATTTTGCGAAATTGTTCATTTCCTTGTTTTGTGAACCCGTTTGCTTGAAAATCATGTTCATCATAAAAAAGAACAATATTCCCATAAAAGCATACGGAAGAATTGTTTTTAGAAGTCCTTCTTCTTCATCTCCGACTGCAGTGAATTTTATTTTACCGGACTCAACTTTGTCTTTTAAATAGTCCTTGTAAAAACTGTCCTGAAGCTGCTTCGGTATGCCCGTCTTGTACGTGACATTTGCGCTGTTTGTAACATCATTAATATAAAGTGTATCTCCATTTATCGACGCCTCGTCAACTCTGTCGTTTTGAATCAAAGTTATCGCCTTTGATATATCAATACTGCTTGTAAAGAGTCCGTTGAAAATCGGTCTTAGAAGAAGCATGATAATAAGTGCGATCCAGACGAATGTGAATGGAGAAAATCTTATTTTTTTCATTACTTATAAACCTCTTCCTTTAGTGTCGCAATGTACGGAAGATTTCTGTATTCTTCGCTATAATCGAGTCCATATCCGACAATGAAGTCATTAGGTACTTCATATCCCTTGTAGTGAACTTCCATTTCGACTTTTCTGGATTCCTTTTTATCCAAAAAAGCGGCAAATTTTACGGAATTTGCTCCTCTCGTCTTAAACATTTGCTCGATGTATTTTAGAGTAAATCCCGAGTCAATTATGTCTTCAACGATTAGAACATCCCTTCCTTCAACCGAGAAGTCCAAGTCCTTTAAAATTTTAACCTCACCGTTTGATTTTGCATTTCTTCCGTAACTTGAAACGCTCATAAAATCAACAAGTAGCGGAAGGCTTATCTCTCTTACCAAATCCGCCATAAAAATAAAAGAGCCCTTTAAAATCCCAACCACATACAAATCCTTGTCCATATAATCGTGCGTGATTTCTTTTCCGAGTTCTTTAACTTTTGCTCTTATCTCTTCTTCTGAAAATAATATTTCTTTTAAAGCCTTATTCATCTTTCTTCCTTTCATTGATATATATTTTATTTTTTCCTTCAATTCCATTTATAGTCGGTCCGAAACCTTCTACATACAGAATGTTTTCATCATCTGAAATTATTATTAAATCATCTCTCAGAAAAGCCGGAACTTTTTCCTCAATTAAAAACTTTTTTAAACGTTTTGCGGGTCTGTTTTTAAATTTGACCTCGTCGCCCGCTTCTCTATTTCTTATTTTTAAATCCTCGATATTTGAATCGGTTTTTATAAATCCAATTGTGTTTTTCGTCTCCTCACTCGAGAGATATATTTTTCGCGCATCATTTTCAATGTCGCGCCTAAAAATCAAATTTTCATAGCTTTTAATTGCAACGACTCCGCCGACCGAAGTTCTTTTTTCCTCTTCCCCGTCGATAATATTCAAAATTGAGTCAAGCGCTTTTTTGTAGATGTCGACTGTATTTCCTCGAAGAATTTTTATCGCTTCCATATATAAAGCCGAAAAATCATCTCCGAAATATCTTTTAACATCCTCGATTTTAAAACATAGTTCCTCCAAATTTTTCGAAAGATTATGCTCAAAAACAAATCCTGAAATAAGCGAATTTTTTAAACTCATCTCCGCTTTCATTGAATTTAAAAAACGTCCAAAATCATCATAAAGTTTTTCATCGAGTTTTTCAAGCTCCGGTATCACATTTAAACGAATTTTATTTCGGTTTGTATCGTCAATGAAATTTGTCCTGTCGATACAAAACTCAATTTCTCTGTCGTTTAAATAATCCAAAATTTCTCTTTTTGTCACACCCAAAAGCGGTCTTAAATACTTGCCGTCACGTTTTTTAATCGAAGAGTAGCCGTTAAGTCCGCTTCCTCTTTTGAAATTTAAAATAAACGTTTCGATGTCATCATTCAAATGGTGACCCGTTACAATAGTATTTACTTTCGTATTTTTTGAAAGTTCTTCCAAATCTTTGTAGCGAACGATGCGCCCCGCTTCCTCAAGCCCAATTGAGTGCTCTTTTGAAAACTTCGGAATGTCGCACCTATTTAAAAAAAGTTCTATGCCGTTTTCTTCGGCATATTTTTTTACAAAGTTTTCATCGTGAGTCGCGTCATCTCTTATCATATGGTTTAAATGATAAAGATAAATTTTATAATCTTTAAAAAAATTTCTAAAGATTTCAACCGCAAAAACTGAATCCGGTCCACCCGAAAACGCTATTATTGCCGACCTCTCTTTTGTAAGTGTTTCGTCGGCATTTAACTCATCTATAATATCTTTAATAAGCATATAATTAGTATATAATAATCAATCTTTTATGTCAATTAATCTATTTTAAGTCTCTATCGTTTTCATCGTAAAACTTTTCGCCGATAAATTCTTCCGGCATATAGTTTTGCTCGACAACTCCGCCCTCGTAATTGTGAGGATAAAGATAGCCGCCGACTCCAAGCTTTTCGCTTCCGCTATAGTGCGCATCTCGAATATTGTTTGGAACTTTCCCGGCGCCGTTCTTTCTTATAAAACTCATCGCCTTGTCGATTGCAACATAGGAAGAATTGCTTTTCTTTGCGCGTGCAAGATAGATGCATGCATGCGAAAGGTTTATCCTCACCTCAGGCATGCCTATTACTGTCGTGGCATAAAATGCTGACGTTGCGATTTCAAGTGCGTGTTTGTCGGCAAGACCGATATCTTCCGATGCAAAAATAACCATTCGTCTCGCAATAAATCTCGGGTCTTCGCCCGACAAAAGCATTTTTGCAAGATAAAAAACCCCCGCATCCGGGTCGCTTCCTCTCATGGATTTTATAAAAGCCGAAATCGTGTCGTAGTGCTCATCGGCGTTGTCATATTTTAAAACTTGATTTAAAAAATTGTCTCGAACATTGTCGGAGGTGACGTGGGACTTTTCACCGTCATATGCCTGCATTACCGAAACTTCGAAACTGTTTATGAGCCTTCTTGCGTCTCCGCCCGACCTCTTCGCCAAAAACTCTTTGGCATCGTCGTCAATCGTCACTTCTATATCGTGAAGTTCCTCATATTTTTTCTCACAGCGATTTATAAGTTCAATCAAATCTTTTTCTTCAAGCGACTTTATCTCGACTAAAATCAGTCTTGAAACTAGCGCTTTATTCACAGCAAAAAATGGATTTTCAGTCGTTGCTCCAATCAAAATCAAATCGCCGCTCTCAACATAAGGAAGTAAAAAATCCTGTTGACTTGTGGAGAATCTGTGGATTTCGTCGATAAAAAGAATAGTTCCCCCAAGGCCCATCTCGATATTTTTTTGTGCATCGCTTACAACTTCGCGAAGTTCTTTTATCCCTGCGGAAACCGCGGAAACTTTTCTAAAACTCATCTTAAAACTTTTACTTAAAAGTTCTGCGATTGTTGTTTTTCCCGTTCCAGGAGGTCCATACAAAATCATCGACGGAAGGCTGTTTGTTTCAAGAGCTTTTTTTATAATTCCGTTTTTGCCCAAAATGTGGTCCTGCCCCAAAACCTCCGAAAAAGTTTTCGGTCTCATCCTTTCCGCAAACGGCGCATTCTTTTCTCTTTTATTTTCGAGTTCCATACTAAAAAAATCCATACTTTCACCTCATTTATTTATATTATATCATATTTAATAAATGTGAGCAGAATAAATTTTAATTAAATTAAAACTATACTTTCAATATTTTAAATAATATTCTATTTATTTTTTCTATTTTTGAATTTTTTCGAGAAAATATGTTTCATTTTTATAAATATGTGGTATAATGTAATTAATGAAAGGAGAATATTATGATTGATTCATTTAAATGTCCGTACTGCGGAGAAGATATGACAATAACGCAGGCAAAATGTGGAAAGTGCAAAGTTACAATAGAAGGAGAATTCGCGCTCAACAAAATAAATCTTTTAACGCCGGAGCAACTCGACTTCGCTGTGACTTTTCTTATAAACAGAGGTAATTTAAAGGAACTTGAAAAGATCTATGATCTTTCCTATCCGACTTTGAGAAATAGACTAAATGCAATTGCATCAATTCTCTCCGGCTCGAAAATTCAAGACGAGGAGGACGTCAAAGATACTCTCGACAAATTAAACAGCGGTGAAATAACTTTTGACGATGCGCTTAAAACAATTAAATCGAAAAATAAGGAGTAGAGTAAAATGAATGAAAAAGAAATAATTTTAAAAATGATTAGCGACGGAAAGATTACTGCCGAAGAAGGCGCTGAACTTCTTGAAGAAATTGAAAAATCTAAAAGAGATTACGAACGCTCAAAAAGAAATGAAACCGGATCGTCTTTCGGTGAAAATTTAAGAAAAGAACTCAATTCATATTCGGAAAGTATAAGCGAAAGAGAAATTCCGGAAAAAATTATAGGAGTCATTTCTCCGAATAGAACCGTTAATGTGAATTCCACTTATGAGGAGGAGTTCGAAGACATCGACAAGATAATAATTGAAGTGACCGATTCAAAAATTTTAATAACCGGAACAGACTCGGAAAAAGTTAAACTGAAAATTCGCTCCGACAAATTTTTCAAAGAGGATGAACTCGAAAAGTATTTCACTCTCGACGAAGAAGGCGGACTGCTTAAACTTACGCAAAAGAAAAACAAAAAGACAAGTGAATTTTTAGGAATCAAATTCCAGGGTTTAACACTTGGAAAATCCATCTGTGAGATTTCAATTCCGAAAGATAAATATTTTGAATTTATCTCCGCGCGCTCAGCCGTCGGTGACATCGAAGTGTCTTCCGCGCTGTCTCAAAAAGTGAATGTTGTGGCAAGTGCCGGCAGAGTTAAAATTAAAGACATCGATTGTTCGATTGCTGACCTCAGCTCGAATGCAAGCTCTGTCACGATTGAAAACTCTTCTGTGAACGACTACGCTTCATTAAGCACAATGGCGGGTTCTGTTTATATTGAAAATACAATTTCTCCGACTGTAAAAGCGGACACAAAGGCAGGCTCCGTTTCAGTTACAAATTCTGATATCAAGGAACTTGTTGCAACAACTTTTGCAGGAAGTATCGACGTTTCAAGAATTATTGGGGAGCCAATTTCATATACTCTTACAACAACTACCGGCAGTGTAAATTTGGATACAGCAAACGTTCAAAACGTAAAAGCTTTTTGCGCTTCAAACAAATTTTTCTCTTCGATTAAATGCTCGAAAAATTATAGAAGCGGTTCGGGTGACGAAAACGAAGCAGTTTATGTAAAAGGTGACGAAATTGGACTGAACGTCCACCTTGCAACACAAATGGGAAAGATTAATATTATGTAGGAGGAAAAAATGAACGAAGAAAAAAAGATGATTCTAAAAATGCTCGAGCAAGGAAAGATCACTGTTGAACAAGCTGAAAAGCTCCTTGATGCAGTGAACGAAAATTCGAGCGAAAATTCAGATGAACCTAAGAAAAATACAGAATATAAAATACCGGAAGACGATTCCAAAATGAACGGATTCTTCTCAGGTATTGGCGACTTTGTAAAAAAGACCGTACAAACCGCAATTGAAACCGCAACCGGCAGCACAAGCTTTCTCGGAGATTTTAAGGCGAAAGAAAGAGACAAAAGCGATATGGTAAAATCCTTCCGAAAAGATTTGGATGAAAATATCGAAGAGATTAAGCTCGACCTTGGAGAATCGCAAATTGTTGTAAAGGAAACCGATGAAGACGCGCCGTTTATAAAAGTATGGGTGGATAAAGATTTTACAGAGGAAGAATTCAATTCCGAGTTTGAGGTTTTGTACAGAAGTGACGACAGCGTATGCGTGTCACAAATAAAAAGAAGTAAAAGCGTTTCGATAAACATTATCGGCGGGAAAAGCGAAAAAGGCTACAGCTATTCTTCAATCACCGAACTCTATATTCCAAGTTCAAACAATATCTCTCTTTTGGATTTAAACACAGAAACAGGTGGCATAAGCATTTCCGACATAGATATCGGGGATTTGAAAGCTGTGACCGACTTCGGCGGAGTAAGACTGAATTCAATTGATGTCGACGATTTATCTGTTACAACCGACGCCGGCAGCATCGACGCTTTTGATATAACCTGTGACGATTTGACATTAACAGCAGACTTCGGAAGTATTAAGCTCGACAATGCCAACGCCGATCTTGTAAGACTCATTTCGGACGCAGGAAATGTTCTTGCAAGCAATGTGAACTGTGACGATATTAAACTTATGACAGACGCGGGTAATCTAAAAATATTTAATTCGGACGTCGACAGTTGCAACATGAAATCGAGTGCAGGCTCTATCAGTGCAAACAGACTTTCTGCGGATGAGTTAAAAATGCAAACTTCCGCAGGCTCAATTGCAATAGAAGACCTTGCGAACACAATCGACACAATCGAGGCAAAAACTGATGCCGGAAATATTAAAGCGGGACTTTCAAATCTTGACAACGAAATAACTGTCAAGATGCGTTCCTCCGCCGGCTCTCTAAATTATTCCGATGATTTTAAATTAATAAATTCATCCACCGGTAACAAAGAGATATATAAAGACGGCGGCGACACTCTTGACGTCGTGCTTACGACAAATTTCGGAAATGTAAAAGTTTATTAGAAACAAAAAAAGACTATGTATGGTTTTAGTCGATTTAGAAACCATACATAGTCTTTTATTTTATAAATCGTCAGGATTTATTTCGTCCATAAGTTCCTTCAAAGCTTTGAACTCTTCAACTGTAAGGCTTATACCCTTGCCCATTCTTGAGTGGTCAGGGCTCCAAGATCTGATATCGACCTTTCCGTCCGCGCCGTTCCAGCTGATGATATTAATTTCCTTTGTCCAACCGTTTTTCGAATTGAAAAAAACTCCAACATTATCTAAAATTTCGTATTTAAAATCTGCCATTTTAATCTCCTTATTTTAAAATTTCCAATGTCTTCTTAAGTTGTGTGTCTTCGTTCAAGTGATCCGGACCGATTCCCTTTATATTATCAGGAAGCTCAACCACCACGTCCGGTGTGATACCAACTTTGTGGATGTTGTTTCCGTTTGGAGTGAAATATTCACTGATTGTAAGTTTTACAGCCGTTTCATATGGAAGATTGAAGAGACGTTGAACAATTCCCTTGCCGAATGTTTGAGTTCCGACAAGTTTTGCTCTCTTTCTATCTTTCAAAGCACCGCTCACGATTTCACTCGCACTTGCGGAACCGCCGTTTACAAGAACTACGAGCGGCATGTCTTCTTTCTTTTCATCGCTGTAATAATAGTCCTTTTTGCCGTCTTTATATTTTGTATAGACTATTGTTCCCTTATCCAAGAATACATCTGCAATTTTTGTACATACATCGAGAAGTCCGCCGGGATTTCCGCGGAGATCCAAAACAAGTTTTTGAGCACCTTTTTTCTTCAAAACTTCAAGCTCTTTCATAAAATCATCATAGGTCGGTTTGTCAAATTCTGAAATGGCGATATATCCGATATTCTTTTCAAGAATTCTTCCATCAACCGTTTGAAGTTTTATAGTTTCTCTTTTAATTTTAAACTCATTAACCTTCTTTTGTTTTTGTTCATCTCTTAAAATTGTGATGCTTACAGTTTTTCCTTCTTCTCCGCGCATTTTGTTTACAGCGTCTTGCATGGTTTCTGCTGAATATTCCACATCATCAACTTTGATAATCCTGTCTCCGGATTTTATTCCCGCCTTGTATGCCGGACTGCCCTTAATCGGAGAAACAACCGTAATATATCCGTCGTTTCCGGGACTTACCACAAGACCCACTCCGACATATTTGCCATTTGTCGACTCCATAAACTTCTTCAGTTCTTCCTTTGTCATAAATTCAGAATATGGATCGTCAAGGCTGTTTACAACACCTTTTATTAATCCTGTATTTAAAGTTTCATTGTCGATGTCCTTGTAGTAATTCTTTTTTATATGATTAACTACCGCTCCCAAAGTGTCAATTGTTTGTCTGTCAAAAAATTGAGGCGCATCGCTTGTTTGTTTTTTATCTTTCGCAGCTTCGTTTTTCGAAAAATCAAGTTGGTACCCCTTTGCGGAGTTCTTTCCGAGAAAATAAGCTGAAACATTTGTAATTACAAGTGCAAATACCACAAGTATTATAAATTTACTCTTTTTCATTAACTGCTCCTTCCTACATATCCGAGCGGATTTACAGCTCTTCCGTTAATTCTTACTTCATAGTGACAGTGCGGACCGGTTGAACGTCCGGTAGAACCGACTTTCGCAATAACCTGTCCCTTTTGAACAACTTGTCCGACTCGCACAGTTATCGCGCTGTTGTGTCCATATGCCGTCGAGAGTGCGCCGGAGTGTTGAATGACAACGAGGTTTCCATAGCTTCCCATCCATCCGGCATAGATGACAACCCCGGATTCACCGGCAAGCACACTCGTGCCCATCGGTGCCGGTATGTCGATACCCGAGTGGAATGCAACATGTCCTCTTATCGGGTCGCCTCTGTATCCATAGCCGGAACTGATTCTTGCGTATGATGCGAGCGGCCATCCTACCTTACCTCCGGTATATTTTACCGTTTGCATCTGTGCGCTGTACTTTCTCCAAGCGGCTTGAATTTCAGACTCGAGTTTCTTTGAGTCCCTTTCAAACTCCTCATTTTCCTTTTCACGTTGTTTGACAGATTGTCTCAAGCTTATAATATAGTTGCTCTTTTGATTCAGGATTTTTTGTTGCTCCTGTTTTGCGACTTCTATTGCGTCTTTCTTTTGATTTAAGCCCTCTACCTCTTTTTCAATCTCAGCCTTTTTAACTTCAACTTCTTCTTTTCCGTCCGAGATATATTTGATTAAATCTTGGTCCTGTTTCAAAAGAAGTTGCACAAGACTTTGGTTTGAAAGATAGTCGTGAATGTTTTTCGAATTCAAAAGCACACTCAAATATCCGACATTTCCTCGCATATACATCGCTCGAATTCTCTTTGTGAAAAGTTCTTCCTTTTCCGCGATTCTTTTATTCATCGCGTCGATTTCTTCCTGTGCCGCGTTTATATTGCCTTCTGAAACCGAAATATCATTTGAAAGAATGTCGATCTCAGATTGTTTGTTTCGGATTTCGGCATCCAAGCTTTTAATATTTTTCTCTTCGACGCCGATTATGCTTTCCGCTTCTTTGTTCTTGTCATTGTTTTCCTTTATTTTATTTTTAAGTCGTTCTCTTTTCTCTCTGTATTCCTTTTCGGTTATTGCGGAAGTTGTTATCGTTCCAAAAACCATAAGTATTACAAGTAAAAAAGCGATTAATCTTTTCATAAAACCCCTACACTTTCAAAAACTTTTTGAGAGAAATCAAACTTCCAAGTGCCCCGATTCCGACTCCGAGAGTAATAAATATTACAAACAAATCTTGATATATGAGTTCCGGTTTTACAAGTGCACTCAAAAGCATCGGACTTATGTCGACAGTGCCGGCAGTGTAGAAATATTTATATAGAAGACACATAATCCCCGCCGCAATGACCGAGGCAATGAGTCCCAAAAGAATCCCTTCGATAAAGAACGGTCCTTTTATATATCCGTTTGTCGCTCCAACCCACTTCATAATGCTGATTTCTTCCTGTCTTGAATTTACAGCAAGTTTGATTGTGTTGGAAATCAAAAAAACGGAAATTATAGTTAAAAATACAACTACGGCAAGTCCGCCGATTTTTATATATCTCGAAATTTTAAGCATTTGATCGATTTCATCCGCAAAGAAATTTACTAAAATAACGCCGTCGATGTCACCGATTCTCTTTGTTATTGTCCTTGCATCGTTGATGTCGTTTATTCTCACGACAAAGCTGTTCGGAAGTGGATTTTTGTCGTCATATCCGTCCAAAAGCCATGCATTATCTTCCCATGAGGCCTTAAGTTCCTTAAGCCCTTCGTCTCTACTCTTAAACTTTATGCTCTTTATGCCGCCTATTGAGACAATCTTGTCCGAAAGGGCTTTTATCTCTTCGACATTTAAATCGTCCGAAATAAAAACGTCTATTTGGTCAATCATTTTATTTGTATCCGTTGCAAGCTTATTTACCGATAGCGCTAAAATCAGTACGAGTCCCAAAATCATAAGAACGATTCCTATGGAAAGAATACTCACGCCACTCATGCCTCGGTTTCTCCAAACTCCTTGAAACCCTTGTTTTATAATATTTTTAAATACTCTAAGCTTCATAGTCGTCCTCCAACTCTTCACTTGTGACAAGATGACCGTGATCGAGTCTTATGATTCTTCTTGGAATCGCTTTTACAATGTCCATTGCGTGGGTCGCCATAAGAATAGTCGTGCCACGATTATTGATGTCTTCCAAAACTTGCATGATACCGAAGCTTGTTTCAAGGTCAAGGTTTCCCGTCGGTTCGTCCGCAATCAAAACAGGCGGTTCATTTATAATCGCTCTTGCAATTGCAACTCTTTGTTTTTCTCCCCCGGAAAGTTCGTGTGGAAAACTCTTTGCTTTTTCGGTAAGACCGACAAGTGAAAGAATGATCGGCACCCTTCTTCTAATTTCTTTTCCTCTCACGCCCAAAATCTCAAGCGCAAAAGCTACATTTTCATAAACGGTTTTCTTTTCAAGAATTCTAAAATCTTGAAAAACCGTTCCTATATATCTTCTGATGTATGGAACTTTTCTATCCGAAACATAGGTTATATCTTTTCCGTTCAAATAAATTTTCCCGGACTTCGGCTCAATCTCTTTTAAAAGAAGGCGAGTCAAAGTCGATTTCCCCGCTCCGGAATGTCCCATCAAATAAACAAACTCTCCTTTTTCAATCTTAACACTGACATTGTCGAGAGCTTTTTTCGGCGGGTCATATTCCATTGTAACATTCTTTAATTCTATCATTACATAAACCTTTCCAGTTGAAATTAAATCAACATATTTTAAAAATCTAAAATTATAAATAATACAAATCTAAAAATTATTATACTATAAAAACATTATTAATTCAACTAATGTAAATTCAGCTATACTTTGTGAAGCTTATAATAATTCTATAACATAAACCTTAACTGAACTTAAAAGTATTTGCTTGAAAAGTTTGTTCAAATTTGATATAATATAGATATAACAGAGTAGGTGATCTTGCGTTAAGTGTTTGAGAATGGGACGTCGTCTCAAAACGAAGGGATTCCGCGGTAGATCATTCGCGTCCGCTATTTTTAATAGCTCCTTCTTACTGTTATACATTATAGAGGAGGTATTTATATGAAAAACAAAAAGTATTACTATGAGCTTGGATGGACAAATATTGTCACAGCTATTGTACTTGGAATATTTACGTTCTACAGTATTTCGAATCTGAAAGATTCATTTTGGATCGGAATATCGTCCGCACTTATTCTTACTGCTCTTTCGGGAGCTTTAAACGGCGCAGCGTTCGGAGGGCTTACATCGGCACTCGCCTTTTTAGGAGCAATTATTTACAAAGTAAACTACAAAGCCGCTCCTTCATTTAAAGCTTCAAAAAAAGCAATCGAAACTTTGGGAAAAGCTGCCGCAGAAGAACAGGCGGCTCTCAAATTGGAAACTTTCAATAACTCAATGGCGAACCTGGACAAGTACAAGTTTTTACTTTTTATATCTGCAATTGTTTTGGCTTTTATCGGCAGATATATTTATCTGAAGGTAAAAAGCACAACTGCAAATGAAGAAAGAGTTGAAAAGAATTATTTTTCTGCAAGAACGCTTTCGTATCTGGCGATGTTTGTCGCATTGTCAGTAGTTTTAAACACACTTAGAGTCGGCCCTATTTCTTTCGGAGGTTTCCCAATAATATATGGCGGCCTCGCACTCGGTCCAGTTTACGGTTTTATTATCGGACTTGTAAGCGACCTTTTAGGATTTCTTGTAAGACCGTCCGGAAACGGATTCAATTTAGCATTCACTCTTACATCCGCCATAACGGGAGCTATTCCGGTTTTGGTCCTAAGAACGTTTGGAAATGACCCTAAAAATAAACACAGCTTTGTCAAAGTTCTAATCGGAATATTTGTCGGACAAACTTTAACAAGCGTTATTATGGTTCCATATTTTATGAAACTGTTTTATGGCTTTAACTTTTGGGAAAGAGTTCTAAAAGCATTCTCAAAACAAATTTGGTCAATTCCTTTGTACGCATTCATATTTGTTTCAACATGGAAAGTTGTAAACAAACAAATTGATTTTAAATCAATAGAAAAAACTGATTTTGCCATCCCTCAAAAATAACAGTTTTGCGGTGTGGCAAACGTCACACCATATTTTTAATATAAAGGAGAAATTATGAGTATAAGCTGGGAAAATAGGAGAAATTTAAACTTACCCGATTTAACAAACGAAGAAAAAATTAAAATATTGGAAGAAAGACTTTTTATGTTTCCTCACATAACATTTACAGTTATTAAGAAAACTCTCGATGAAACTTTGGAAGATTTGAAAAAGGAAAATGCAAAACCAGAATTTTTAGAAGGATTCATGGACGTTATGGAAGTTGTAGACAAGTTTTCAGACCACTATGTCGGAGATGAAGAGTCTTACAACGACTACATTCACTCCACAAACTTAATGAATATTTATTACGACACCGATCCTGCTGAAAAGACAATTACGAGACTGATAAAAAAACTCGACCTTGAACCGATAAGCACATACTATGAACTCGACAGACTTTTAAACTCGCACTTAAAGAAAGTCACTTTCAAAGTAAGCGACGGCTTCAGAGAAGGCTATTGCAGAGCTTGCGGTACTATTGCATTCAGTTGGATGGACGCAAAGGAAGAGATGAACTACAATAACGAATTTATATTTAAGATAAATGCAAAAGAACCTGTAAGAATCTACGACATTATAAAGAGAGAACAAGACCTGCGCGTTGCGACGATGTACTGCTTCGCCGACTTCGGAGGTCTCGGAGACAATTTAAACAATTATTTCTAAACTAATTATGGAATGGAGCCTCGCTTCATTCCTTTTTAATTTACAAAAAATACGGCATATGATATAATTTATATAATTTACAAAAAGGAGATATGTATGAAGAACAGAATTTTATTAATCTTAATCGCAATCGCACTTGCCTTTGGCTTTGCGGGTTGTAAAAAGAAAAAAACGACCATCGATTCAAAAAAAGAACAAGACGAAGCTTCGCAAAAGAAAAATGAAGAAGATTTTAAAAACAGCGCTCTTGAAATCATAAAAAAATATAAAGTGATTCAAAAAGAAAACGAAGAAAATCCGGACAAAAAAATCGTGCTTGCGACAGTCGGCGACGAAGAAGTTTTAAAATCCGACGTTGACTTTGTTATCGAGTCCCGAAATATCGGAAGGGAAAAAATGCCGGACGAAGAAACCGAAAAGAAAGAAAGAGAAGCGGTTCTCGAAAATATGATTCAAAAAGCATGTGCAATTTCATATGCTAAGAAAAACGGTCTATATCCAAGCGAAGACGACATAAATGCAGCGCTTCAAAAACTCAAGGAAACTATTGACTCCGACGAATACGAAACAAAAAAAGCGGAAGCGGTTATGAAAAAGACAGGATGGACTATGGAGCAATATGTCGAAAGCTACCGAAAAGACATTGCCGAAACCTTTGCTGTGGACAGTCTTTTAAAGGATTATAATAAAAAATATCCGACAAAAGAAGACAAGAAATACACATTCCAAAACTTCCTCGACGACATTATGGCGGATGAAGAAGTCATAAGGATGGACAAATAAATAAAAATAAAAAATCCCTCGATTGAGGGATTCTACATAAAATCAGATTTAGTTTTTTGAAGTTCACTGACAAGTTTTTCAAGATTGTTTGCAAGGCTTTCGTGTTCTTCTTTTGTGAGGGCGCCGAGCACTTTTTGAAGGTATTCGCGCCTTATTTTTATTACTTCATTTATTATTTCATGCCCTTTCGGAAGAGCGCTGATTTTTATATATCTTGCATCATTTTCATCTTTTTCGCGTTTGACAAGTTCGAGTTTCTCCATCCTTTTAAGGGACTCTGTCACAGTCGAGCACGCCATATCCATTTTTTCCGAAAGCTCGCTCAGATTCATCTCATCGTTGTGACTTATAATAACTTGTAAAGTTCTGAATTGTGCAGGTGAAATATCATAATCCTTCAGAATTGTACGACCTTTTTTTCGTATAATAAAGTCGGACATTCTTAAATCTCTTTCAATTATTTCAATCAATTTATCCATAACTACACCAACAGATTAATCGCTTGGTGAACCACTTCAAAAGTTGCAGGGAGCGTTCCGAAAAATTCACCGTCAACATCAAGCTCAACCTCTTCTTCCGGAGATGAAAAACTTATCTTCTTTGTTTTAAAATACATAACATTCGGATGTTTTACATGTTCCCCCGCCTTTATTTTCATAAAGACAGTCACCAAATCGGAGATTGGCATTTCGCGAACCACCAAAACATCAAGGAGTCCATCGTTCACACTTGCAAGCGGTGCCATCTTTTGAAAACCGCCGACCGACTTTGAATTTGCGACAAGCGCCATATAAGAAATATACTCGCCCGACACTTCCTCCGATTCAATATTCATCTTTATCGGCTTTAAATTTTCAGGTGTAAGCTCGGTCAGAGCTTTCATTACATATGCCGCTCTTCCGAATGCGGACTTAAGCCCGACCGGAGTATTGTGCGCAACGTCAGTCAAAATTCCGCATGCTCCAACATTCATAAAATATTTTCCTGCAACCTTTCCACAATCAACACTTTCGATACGGCCGCTCACAATTGTTTTATATGTATCCCAATCATCTTTTTGTAGACCCATATAAACGGCAAAATCGTTAGTCGTGCCGCCCGGCATAATCATGACGGGAATTTTCGAATCGCTCTTTTGAAGGCCGCAAACAACTTCATTTACAGTGCCGTCTCCACCAACGACAACGAGCCTGTCGACTTTGTCCTTTTCCGCCTCAATTGCAAATTCCGTCGCATCGTGAGCTTGTTTCGTAAAACGCATACTCACCTCGTGCCCGTCTTCAAAAAGATACTTTATAATATTTGAAACCTTCTCCTGCGACCTCTCTCTGCCGCTCTTAGGATTATAAATAAATCTTATATGCAAAAAAATTCACCTCTAACTTTAATTATATCAAATCATTATTAACCTTTCAATAGCAAAAGCCGCTCTCAAAAGAACGGCTTCATTTCTGTGTTTATTATTTTACTGTTTTGCCAGAGTGTTTGAAACGATATTTTCAAAAACAACCCCGGAAAAATTTTCAATACTGTCCATTATAAAGAAATCTTCGATAATTACACCCGTTGCTCCAGGAGCAAATAAATCTTCATAGTAATAAATTACAAGTGTCTTTTTCTTTCCGTCCTCTTCATAAGTCTTTATAAGAGGATTTGGAAGCTTTCTCATATCGGACAGAAACTTCGCCCTAACCTCGTCCGGCCTTTGGAATAAATCCTTCATAGTCGGATTCGGGTCGAAGTCCCAATTTTTGTTCACCTTTGCTTCTTTTAATAAGTCATATGTTTTAACATATTCGGACTTTGAAAGCGGTTTTAAAATTGCCTCCATTTCCGCATCGGGCTCTACAGATTTTAAAAATCCGTTTTTCACCAAATCGAGCGGAGTTTTTGTAGATTCGTTCACATCTCTAAAAATCCCGAAATATTCAAGAAACTTATCGCCCATGATAAGAGGTTTTCCCTCATAATAACAATAATCAAGCGCGTCAACTTCCACATTTTTTGCAGGATAAAATTCTACAAAACGATCCAAATAGTCGCTGAACTCTTTAAAGTCTGTGAAAGGCTCGTCATTTTTCGCCTTCAAAACATTAATAAAATTTGAATAACACGGACCGTTAAGCGTTATGCCCGTGCGCATCTCATTTTTGAAACAATTGCCGTCCTTGTCGAGTTCCGCTTTTAAAAATACAGCATCAGGAATGCCGTCCGACGAAAAATCCACAGAATTTGCAACTGTAGTAACGATTCTTTTGCCCTCATCGGTCGAAAGCAGATTTTTAAAACCTTCCTTTTTCGCTTCGTCGAGATACAAACAGTCGAGCATTTTCGGGTCGCCTACGGAAAACCAAGTGAAAAAGTCAATCGTCATATCTCTAAGCTCATCGCTTCTTATGACAATATTTCCATCTTCGTACTCTCTTCCGTACTTGTCCTTTGAAGTGTCAACCATTTCTTCGCTCTCAGGTTTTGAAGACTCGGTTTCATCATTTATATTTTCATTTGTCTTTTTATCGCATCCTTGAAGGATTAAAATAATAGTAAATAACAAAACCATTATTTTTTTCATAACTCACCTCATGCCAATTCAGATGACTCTAATTTCAAACTTAATATTAAATCGTTGTACCTTACCGGGTCAATTAAATCGACCGTTTCATACTTTTCTTCTTCATCAAAATTCTTGAGTTTATTCATAAAACTCGAGAATTTAACAAAAACCAAATCTCTCCACTTTGCATCGTGCAGCGGACAATATGATTTTGAAAAAGCCATAAACTCTTTATTAATAAAGGTCGAATTGTTCATCAGCTCTCCAAATGCCATAATATTGTCGGCTATATCTTTATAATATATTTTCTTTCCACGAAACATCAGCCCGAAATAATTGTTTTTGCCGTCAACTCTTCCGGATTCGATTCCGCCTTCAATCGATGCAATTGAAATTGCAAACACAGCGTTTGCATTATACCTATCTTCCATCTCTCTAAATATCTTACCATAACCATTTAGGCTTGTGCCATCAAGGATATGATTGATTTCCTCTGAAGTCAAGCCGCTAGGTTTGTGTAAATTTGTCTTGTATATATTTGTGTTGTGAAAAACTTTTGGCTTAACTTCTGTTTTTAGCTCTCCCTCTGCAAGGGCTGTCGTAACGAGCACACCTAAGCAAGCGAGAACAGTTAAAAATTTTCGCATATTACCTCCGTTCTTGTGAACATAAAATATTATATATCATTTTTTTAAAGAATGCAAATTTTTTAAACTCTTCCCCACTTATATGAGTGATAATGCGGTTTATAAGATTTAACTTCCCCACTTCGGGGTATAAATTCATTGAAAAGGAGGTTCGATATTATGGGAGTTGTTTTAATATTCTTGCTCCTTGTGCTCGTTGTTGCAACCATGAATAACTCCGGCTCAAACGGAGGAAAGGATGACGATGCAAAAGATTTTTTGGGATATATGGATGAAATAAATAGAAAAAAATAAATCGCGTCTTTCACGATTCATAAATTTTTAGCCGGGTTATACTTATCCCCGGTTTTTATATTTACATAAAAAGGACACGCCTTAGTGGGCATGTCCTTTTTTTAAAACAAATTTTTGATTGAGTCAACAGTTGAAATAATTCTACTTAATACATCCTTTTTTGTTTCAAAGAAATTGTATTTTACACCGTTTACTCCCCTTTGAAAGAGGTTTGAAACATTTTCGGCTGTTTCTTTTGTCTTATTTCCGACTTCTTCAAGTCCGCTTGCGACTTGTTTTATTCCATAAGCAACACTGTCAGTCGCATCTTTTGCTGTTCCTGTTACATGTGATATATCGTTTGAAACGCTTGAAACATTGGATAATATAGTCGCAATTTCAGGTTTGCTCTTTTCGGCGATTTCCCCGACACTATAAGTTATATCGGAAACATTTTCCACAACTTCAGGGAGAACACTTAACGAGTGATCTATTGCAGGTTTGTTATCATCCAAAATTGTCTTTGCACTTTTCACAGTCTTTGCAAGATTTACCAAAAACATTCCAAGTCCGACGAGAGCAAAAACTCCCGCACCCATAACGATATATAACAGGATATATTTAATTATTTCCCAAGTTGTCATAAATCGTCACCTATTTCTTTGCTTTTTCTATTTTTTCTTCTGCTTTGTCAGCTGCTTTATCAGCTTCTTTTTTAGCTTTTTCAAGACCTTCCTTTGTATTGTCGATTGCCTCTTCAGCTTTGTCAAGTGCTTTCAATTTCATATCGTCAGCCTTATCCTTTGCATCATCAAGAGCTTTTTTGCCCTTGTCATAAATGCCTTGTGCCTTATCTTGAACTTTTTCTTTTGCGTTTAATGCCATTTCTTCAGCTTGTTCTTTCTTTTCGTTGTAGAAATTTTTAATGTCTTCTCTGGTTTCATCTCCGCTCTTAGGTGCAAACAAAATACCTGCTGCTCCGCCGATTGCAAGACCTGTTGCAAGACCTGTTAAACATTTCATGCCGTCTTCGATAAGTTTCTTTCTTTTTTCTTCTCTTCTTTTTGCTTCAATCATGTCCAAAATTTTCATATATAAAACCTCCGTTATAATATTTGCATCAATAAATTCAACTGCTATTGAGTTTATTTAATCCAACTATATATTTATTACCCTATATGTATTTTTTTAAACAGATATGGCACTAAATTAATGTAAAGTCGTTTTTATTTTAATCTATTTATTTCTTTAGTTCATTTGTGTGTTTTTTTATAAAATTTGTGGTATAATAATTCTAAATGAATTATATTTTTTTATTATTATATTTCGGTTACCGAAATGATGAGGAGGTATTATGAAATTTTTAAAGTCGATATCAAGATATATGAAGCCATATAAGACTAAATATATCATTGGTGTTTTGTGGCTCATAGTAATTGACACGCTCGTGATTTATGTGCCGCAAATCTTAAGAAATTTTGCAAACGACTATCAAAACGGCACTCTTACAAAAGACAAACTTGTTACTTACGCCCTTTTGACAATTGGCGCGGGACTCATAATGAGTATCGGAAGATATTTTTGGCGCGTGTGTCTTTTCGGAAGTGCGAGAAGAATTGAGTATGACATAAGAAGACAACTCTTCAACCATTGGCTAAGTATGGATAACGAGTTTTACAACTACCACAAAATCGGAGATCTTATGGCATATGCTACAAACGATATAAACTCGGTCAGGATGTTTACCGGTGAAGGTATTATGATGAGTGTCGACTCTTCATTCATGCTTATATTCACAATTATCATGATGATTCGAACGGTCGGAGTAAGAATAACAGCAACAACTCTTTTTCCGATTCCTATAACCGCTGCAATAGTTATTGCTTCAGGTAAAATATTCTATAGAATATTTAGAAAAAGACAAGAAGCTTATGCGAAATTAAGTGACGTTACAACTGAAAGTTTTTCGGGCATTTCAGTCATAAAAGCTTTTGTTGAAGAAGAAGAAACAAAAAAACGTTTCGACGAAGCTAACAAAAACTACTATAACAAAGATTTAAATGTTGTAAAGACACAGACATTCTTTTTCCCATTTATGATTCTCCTTGCAGGAATCAGTTATATGCTTGTCATATTTTTCGGGGCTAAATATGTTATTGACGGCACTATTACCCTTGGGGATTTTGTCGCACTATATACTTATGTAGGAATTATTATGTGGCCTGCAAGAAGTCTCGGCATTATTATCGGACAAATCCAACAAGGAAGCGCAGGTCTTTTTAGAATCGAAGACATGCTCAAAAACAAACCGACAATCAAAGATGTCGAAAACCCGATTCGCTTGACTGATGACAAAACGTCGATTGAGTTTAAAAATGTTTCATTTAAATATCCGGGCGAAGAAAATTATGCGCTTAAAAACATCAGTTTTAAACTTGAAAACGGAAAGAGCCTTGCTCTTGTCGGAAAGACGGGAAGTTCAAAGTCCACAATTTTAAAACTCATTTTTAGAGAATATCTGCCTGATGAGGGCGAAATTTTAATCGACAATCAACCGATTGAAAGAATCAGGATAAATGACTTGTCTGAAAAAACGGGCTATGTACCGCAAGACAATTTCCTTTTCTCTGAAAGCTTAAAAGAAAATATCGCATTTTCATTTGAGCGTGACTATGATATTGAAGAAGTTTATGAGGCTGCTAAAAAATCAGGCGTCTACAAAGATATCATTGATTTCAAAGACGGCTTCGATACAGTCATCGGCGAAAGAGGGGTCACATTGTCGGGCGGACAAAAGCAACGTGTTTCAATTGCACGTGCTCTTATAAAAAATCCGAGCTTGCTTGTGCTTGACGATTCACTTTCGGCAGTTGACACAAATACTGAAAAGAGCATTTTGGAAGCGCTTGATAAAATCAATGCAACGGAAGTAATTATCGCGCACAGAATTTCAACTATTAAAGCTTGTGATGAAATCATATTCCTCGAAGACGGTCTTATCAAAGAAAGAGGAACACATGACGAACTTGTAGAGCTTGATGGAGAATACAATAAAATGTATCAAAATCAATTGCTTGAAGATGAATTAAAAGGAGGGTTTTAGATGCAAAAAGTAGTTGAAGTAAAAGAAGATAAATCGAAACTCTTCAAATATCTGTTAAAATTTGCAAAACCATATACAAAGCAGCTCTTGATGGCACTCTTTTTCGTCATTGTCTCAACACTCCTCTCACTTTTAAACCCGTACCTCGTAAAAATCGCAATCGACGATTATATTTCGGGCGACGTCATTCCGATGATCGAAGTGGAATCAGGCGAAGATGCGCTTAATGTCGGAGGAAGGTATTTTAAACGTACAACCGAGCTTAAAGAAATTCCTGAAAATGCAAAGAATTTCACAATAAGCACAATTGACGGCGAAAGATACCTTATGGAAGGCGAAGAAAAACTTGAACTCATCGATGATGATGTATACAAGGATTACCGCCAAAGGGACATTTCAGCTGTAACAAAAATCGGATTATATTATTTAATTGCAGTATTTTCAAACTTCCTTGCAACATGGATTTTTAACTTTACACTTGGAAAGAGCGGCGCAAGCATAATCTACGATATAAGAAAACTCACTTTCAACCACGTGCTTGAGCAAAATCACACATTCTTCAACAATATGCCGGTCGGTCGACTTATGACAAGAGTTATAAGCGACACGCAAACACTGTCGGAATTCTATTCAAACGTTTTGATAAGTTTTATAGCCGACTTCGGAGTTATCATAGGAATTATGGTTCTTATGCTTAGACTCGATTACAAACTTGCTCTTATGTGTTTTACAATGATTCCTGTAATCGTTGCTATAAGTGTTGTTTTTAGAAATATTCAATTTAGAATTTTCAGAGCCACAAGAACAAAACTTTCAATAATAAACACAGTTCTAAACGAATATTTGAGCGGCATGAGCATCATAAGAATATTCGGTAAAGAAAAGAAGATGGAAAAAAAGTTTGATGAAAAGAACAAGGACTATCTCGACACAATTTTAAAACAAGTTAAAAACCACGCATTTTTTAGACCTACAATCGAAATCATAAGATCTCTCGGAGAAGCATTTTTAATCTACTACGGCGGCGGTCAAGTTATAAAATCAAACTTCGAATTCGGTACACTCTTTCTTTTCATAACATATCTGAAACAGTTCTTCATGCCGATTATGGAAATCACAGAAAGATACAATATAATGCAACTTGCATTTGCAAGCGTTGAAAAGATTATAAAGCTTTTGGAAACGGACACAAAAATAAAGCCGCTTCCTGAATATGCAAAAGAAAATATAGACACGGAAGAAGGTTCGATTGAATTCCGCGACGTAAGATTTTCATATATTCCAGGCGAAGAAGTTTTAAAAGGCATAAATTTCAAAGTCAAGAAAGGGGAATCGATTGCATTTGTCGGTGCAACAGGCGCCGGAAAGAGTTCAATTATGTCAGTTCTTGCAAGATTTTATGACATAGACTCCGGAAACATCTTTGTCGACGGAGTGGACATAAGAACTATGGACACGGATGACCTCAGACGAAGAATCGGATTTGTTCTTCAAGACGTTTTCCTTTTCTCGGGCGATATAAGATACAATATCACACTCGGAGAAAAATTTGACGACGAAGCCATCGAAGCCGCATCAAAACGCGTGCGCGCAGACGACTTTGTAAGAAATTTGAGTGAAGGCTACGACACACCTGTTCAAGAACGCGGAAGCACACTTTCTACAGGTCAAAGACAGCTACTATCTTTTGCAAGAACAATTCTTAGAGACCCTGAAATTTTGATATTGGACGAAGCGACCGCATCAATCGACACGGAAACGGAAATCCTTATTCAAGAAGGTCTAAAGGAACTTATGAAAGACAGAACCACAATCGCAATTGCGCACAGACTTTCTACAATAAGCGATATGGATAGAATTTATGTAATGAATAAAGGCGAGATTGTTGAAGTCGGAAACCACGAAGAACTTATGGAAAAACGTGGTTACTACTACAGACTCTATCAACTGCAACTCGACAAGAAAAACTAAAATCGCCCCGGCGTGTCCGGGGTATTTTTTTGTGAAATTTTAATTTAGATTAGTTTTGATATTTTTATACGACTAAATTTGTTAAAAATAAATTTTTATTTCGTTGATATATATATATATATATGATAGAATATATTTGTAAATATGTTATAATAATATTATAGCGATTTATACAATTAAATTCATATTAAGGAGGAGAACATGATAAACAAAACACTTAAATCGTACTTAAAAAAGTATCCCGGAAAGAATTTTACATTTCTCGCACTCGTAATTGTTGAAAACCTTATTTGGCTTATAAACACATTTTTCAACATAAATCTTACAAACGAAGCCATTGCACAGGACAAACGTGCGTTTCTCACAACGCTTGTCTACTCGCTCGTCTCAATGCTCGCACTTGTAATTGTAAAGAGATTCACTTCCCTTTCGGGCTACAAACTATCGCAAAATGTTATAAACGATATTAGAAACGACTCCGCATTTGCAATAATAAATGCAACCGGTGTATCCGATTTCAGCTCGAGCGGCTCATATGTCAGTCAGCTTTCAACCGACACAAGCTACATAAGAAACAACGGGGTCGGCGCATATATTCAAATAGTTCGTGCCGCCGTTTCAATTATATTCTCGCTTGTCGGAGCTGCGCTTGTCCATTGGAGCTATATTCTTATTTTTCCGCTCACAATGGCGCTTTCTATGATAACTCCGAAACTTCTTTCTCCTAAAATCGAGAATACAAGTGCTTTCTACAGCAATTCACGTGAAACTTTTCTCTCGTTTTTGACGGACATCCTAAATGGATTCGGCATATTTAAAAGAAATAATCTCGAAAAAGATTTCAAAGAAAAAATCGGAGATATTTCCGAAAAATTCGAAGCGGACATCTATGAATATTATGTTCACATGTCGCTCTATGAAAGTTTTATCTCATTTGCAAGTATTTTCAGCCAATTTATTTATGTTTTGGCAAGTCTTGTTCTCGTGTATCTAGGATATATTTCAGTCGGCGCAATTGTCGGGCTCTTCAATTTCTCACAGACCATTTACGGCGGTGTGTCTTCCCTATTAAATGGGTTTGGCACAATAAATTCCGTAAATCCGATTTTTGAAAAGTTGTTCCCTATATTCGCAGATAAATCCGGAGAAAAGCTCGAAGATATAAAGAATATAGACTTTGAAAATATTTCGATTTCCTATGGAGACCACGATGTTATAAAGGACCTCTCTTTCTCGATCGGAAAGGGCGAAAAAGTTGCAATCACAGGAAAGTCAGGTTCCGGAAAGACCACGATAATAAAAAGTATTTTAAAGGAACTCGAGCCAAAATCCGGAGCAATTCTTTTAAACGGTGTCAATATCGAAGACGTCGACTACAGGAGCATATACGACAACATCGGCGTCATAAGTCAGGACCCGTATCTTTTTAACACCTCGATAGTTGAAAACGTCACTCTCGGTTTGAAAAATCCACCGATGGATAAAATGGAGCACTTAATCGACAAGCTCGACCTTCGCGCATTTATCAATTCGCAAAGCGACGGAATTGAAACCGTGCTTTCAAACAACGGGCAAAATATTTCCGGCGGGCAAAGACAGCGCCTTGTAATTTTGCGCGAACTTCTAAGAGACAAAAATGTGCTTGTGCTCGACGAAGGTACATCGAGTCTCGACAAGGAGACAAAGGACTCTATCGAAGATTTTCTCTTGGAAACTGATTTGACGGTCATCTACATCACGCACCCTCGCTCCGACGACGAACTTAAAGAATTCGATAAAATTATAAATCTGGCATAATAAAAAAGAACGAATGTTTAAATGCATTTCGTTCTTTTTATTTGTCATTCATCTTCTATTTCTTCGCCGCAAAACGGGCAGTAAAAATGTTCCCTATAAAACGGAACGCGGTTCCCTAAATATCTATTGCAATTCGGACATCTCCAGAAAATTAAATCCGGTATAAGAAAAGACAGCCCGAGCAAAATGAGTAAGAGGGTCAACGTCGTTGAATTTTTCACTTGATCTGCAACAATTGCAGCTCCAATAATATATCCGATGAACAAAAATATTCTCAGTCTTCCCCAAAATTTTGCTTTCATATTAACTCCTTAGTTTTCCTTTTGCGCACTCTTTATATTTTCATGAAGTTTCCCGTTCACATCCGCTCTTAAAATCTTGTATAAAGTTGCAGCTATAGGAACTGCGATAAGCATTCCAAGCACACCCATAAGACCTCCGCCGACAGTTACGGCTGCGAGTACCCAAATACCCGGAAGTCCTATTGAAGAGCCGACGATTTTCGGGTAGACAATATTACCGTCGGCTTGTTGAAGCACAATAATAAATATCAAAAATATAAGAGATTTTATCGGCGAAACTGTGAGAATCATAAACGCACCCATTATCGCACCTATATACGAGCCCGCAACCGGTATAAGCGCAGTAAATGCAACTATTGCACCGATCATTGTCGCATATGGAAGTCGCAAAATGAGCATTCCGATTGTACACATAATTCCAACTAGAATCGCATCTATACATTGTCCCGAGATGAAACTCGAGAAAGAATCATCGAGAACGGAAAGCACATATTTCGTTCTTTCGTAAAACTTTGTGCTCATATATCTTCTCATAACTCTGTCAAATTGTCTTCCGATTTTTTCCTTGTCAACCAATAGATAAATCGCAAATATTATTGAAAGAACAACTGTAACAATGCTTGAAAAAACAGTTCCCACAACGTTTACAGCAACGCCCATAGCATCGCCGAATCCGGATGTAATCTTTGATGTCAAATCCGAAATTTTGGATTTCCAATCGATATTTTTTACCGGCTCAAGCCATTCTGAATTTATCCATTTTGAGTCTTCGACTTTGTTTATGATTGATTTTATTGTTTTCGGCGCACCGTTTACCATAACCGTTACACTAGCAACAAGTTGCGGAACAACTAAACGGACAAGTATGAAAATTATAAGCACGAGTGTCAGAAAAGAGAGAAATAAACAAACGCCTCGTCTGCTTTTCCGAACTGCTTTTTTGTCTGATTTTGGGAAATAATGAGATTCGTAAAAACGCATAAGTATATTCAAAACATAAGCGATTGCACTTCCGATTATTAGAGGTGCCGCCGCAACAAATGCCAACTTTACAAATTTTGCAAAACTGTCCCAATAGTGAATAAATAAATAAACCAAAACTGTGCTTATACCTACTTTAATGCAGGTTTTCCAATCCAATTTCATACGCTCGCCTCCTCGTGTAACTATACTAAAATTATAGCACAACAATCTCCAATTTTCCACAATAAAAAACTGCGACAATTGCCGCAGCAAAAATTAAAGTTTTTTATAAAATGCAATTCTCGGTTTCACACCGTCTATAAAAACTTCTCCGAGTTTTGTAAAGTCGTGTCGAGCGATAAACGCCATCATCGCTTTGTTGTCTCGATGCGTGTCCACTCCGAAGATTTCGTATTTCCTTTCAATTGCAATTTTTAAAATCGCATCAAAAAATTCGTCCGAAACGCCTTTACCTCGAAGACTTTGGTCCACCACAAATGTGTGAAGCACGACATAGTTCCCGCTCAAATATTTTTTATAGTCCGGATCGTGCTCGACAAGCGCACCGAATGCGGTCAAATCTTCGTTTATAAAACCGTTTTTCGCATTTGCATATTTTTCCAAAGTTTCTGTAGAAGGACTTCCGTCTTGCCATTGGTCAATTCCCATATTCTTCATATTGACCTTCGCTTCGCTTATCATTTTCATTACGACAGGAATGTCTTCACGTGTGATTATTCTTGGTTTCATTAGAGTCTCTTAAGCGCTCTCAAGTTTGCTTCGATTGTGGCATCGATGATTTCGTCGGTGTGTGCAGCTTGGAAGAAAATTGCTTCAAACTGTGCCGGCGCAAACATATAGCCCTCTTTAATCATCTCTCTGAAATACTTTGCAAACATTTTTGTGTCCGCTTTTTTTACATCGTTGTACGATTTTATTTCATCGAATTCACCGAAGAAAAGACTCATCATCGATTTATATCTTGTGACTTTTCCCGGAATTCCTGTTTCTTTAAGGTTTTTGTTGAAACCTGCTTCAAGTCTTGTTGCCATTTCTTCCAGTCTGTCGTAGATGTCCTTGTGTGCTTCAAGAGTCTTTAATGTGTCCCTTCCCATTTTCATTGCGAGCGGATTTCCCGAAAGTGTTCCCGCTTGATAAACTCCTCCGACCGGGGACAGCTTTTCCATAATCTTTCTCGGTCCTGCAAATGCACCGACCGGAAGACCGCCTCCTATAATCTTTCCGAAACAAAAGAGATCCGGTTTTACACCGAAGTCCTTTGAAATCGAGCCGAATTGCGTTCTAAATCCGGTTATAACTTCGTCGAAAATTAAAATGATTCCATTTTCTTCGATGATTTTTCTGAGTTCTTTTATAAATTCCATATCCGGCACAACAACGCCCATATTTCCCGCAATAGGTTCAATTATAACGCATGCGATGTCGTCGCCGTATTTTGCAATTTTTTCCTTCACGTCGTCGATGTTGTTGTACTCACACACAATTGTATAGTCCGTAATTCCCTTCGGCACGCCGAGTGAAGATGGTGCGTTGTATGTGAGAGTGCCCGAGCCCGATTTTACTAAGAGCCCGTCGCTGTGTCCGTGGTAGCAACCTTCAAATTTTATAAATTTGTCGCGTCCCGTGTAACCCCTTGCGAGTCTGATTGCGCTCATTGTCGCTTCGGTTCCGGAGTTTACCATACGAACCATTTCGGTTCCTGTGTACTTTGTGAAAAGTTCAGCCATCTCAACTTCGACTTCCGTCGGCAAACCGAATGTTATTGCTTCGTCGAGATAGTGCTTTGCATTTTCCACAATTTCTTTCGGGCGATGTCCCAAAATCATCGGTCCCCATGAATCGATGAAGTCGACGTATTTGTTGCCGTCAACATCATAGATATAAGCGCCGTCAGCTTTTTCAAAAAATATCGGGTCCATATCGACCGAGCCGAATGCTCTGACCGGTGAATTTACTCCGCCCGGAATAACTTTTAAAGCTCTTTCATATAAATTCATTATGCTCTCTCCTTTAATAGTCTTGCCATTTCCTTTGCATGATATGTGATTATGAGCTTTGCGCCGGCTCTCTTCATCGCAATCATATTTTCATAAATAATGCTTTCGTTTAAAAGCCCCTTCTTTATCGCTTCTTTAATCATCGCATATTCGCCGCTCACATTGTAAACAACGAGATTTGTATTGAATGTTTCCTTCACGCGGCGGATTATGTCAAGATATGCGAGTGCAGGTTTTACAATAATAAAATCGGCGTCTTCTTCGAGGTCCAATTCCACTTCTTTCATCGCTTCGTCGGAGTTGTGGAAATCCATTTGATAACCTTTTCTGTCGCCGAAACTCGGTGCCGAGCCTGCAGCATCTCTAAAAGGTCCGTAATAAGCAGACGCATATTTTGCGGCATAACTCATAATCGGCACATTTTTAAATCCGTTTTCATCGAGCGCTTCTCTTATCGCTCTCACTCTAAAGTCCATCATATCTGACGGTGCAACAATGTCGGCGCCCGCCTTTGCATGAGAAAGAGCCGTGCGCGCGATATATTTTATAGTTTCGTCGTTTATAACGCATCCGCAATCGTCAAGAATTCCGCAGTGACCGTGGTCTGTGTATTCACACATGCAAACGTCTGTGATAACGATAAAGTCCGGATGTTTCTTTTTTATTTCTCTTACAGCGCGTTGAACGATTCCGTTTTCATCGTATGCACCGCTTCCGACGCTGTCTTTTTTATCAGGGATTCCGAAAAGTATGACCGCTCTTATGCCGAGGCTTTCGAGTTCCTCAATTTCAGCGTCGAGCATGTCCACAGAATAGTGGTATTGATCCACCAAAGAAGGAATTTCACGCTTTATATTTTCGCCCTCAACGACAAAAAGCGGATAAATAAAATCTTTTACATCTAAACTTGTCTCTTGTGTCATTTCCCTTAAAATCTTATTATTTCTTATTCTTCTCATTCTCATTTCTAAAATCCTCCTCTACACAATCAATTATAGAATCTATAGTCGAATATTTCGACTCCTTATAAACCTCTAAACCATACTCGTTAACCGAGTCAGTCGTTATTGGACCGATTGAAAATATCTTTTTCCCCGACAAACTGTCTTTGCCATACATTTTTATAAAATTCTTAAAGGTTGAAGTTGCGGTAAAAATTATATCTGAAAACTCCTCCGGCAATTCTTCAATTTCTTTTGGAATAACGCTGTCATAAATCGAAATATTTTTAAATTCTCCGAGCGTTCTATACTCCTCCAAAAGTTCTTTTCGGGTGAGCCGTGAGTGCGGCAAAAAGATTTTTCGCTCTTTAAAGCCGTCCTCTTTTATAATTTTTACAAGTTCATCGCCCGTAAACTTCTCCTTCGGTGCGACACAGCTAAGACCGTATTTTTCAATTGCCTCTTTTGTCGCCTTTCCGACCACATATATTTTCACATTTTTTAATTCCGTCAAATCGTGCGCTTTTAAAAACGCATCCATAAAAATCTTTATTGCATTTTGCGAATGAAACACCAAATGCGTGAACGAAAAATCATCCAAACATTTTTTTAATTCATCCTCGTTAATCGGAACAATTTCAATTGTCGGAATTTCAAAAACTTCCACTCCCAAATCTCTTAAACCGGATGCAAGTCTTGAAGATTTTTCGCGGTTTCTTGTGACGACAAACTTTCTTTGCACGCTATTTTCCGATTGCATCTTTAAACTCCCGCGCAATATTTTTTGCGGCATCTTCCGCTTCTGAAATTTTTACACACATACTCTTTTTTAAAAGAATATTTTTCGATTCATCTCCGAAACACGCCCTTAAAACTGCCTTACCCGTTTTTAAATCGACCTCGGCGTTAAAGCCCATCGGACTGTGGCAACCGGCGTTCAGCTCACGTTGAAACGCCCTTTCGATATTCATTCGAACCGTCGTTTCCTCGTCTCTTATTTTCGAAACTATCTCAAGAATTTTTTCATCATTTCTTCTGCCCTGTATTGCCAAAATTCCCTGACAAGCTGAGGGCACAATTTCCGATTTATCAAACACATATGAAACTTTGTCGCCATAGCCCCCTCTTAAAATTCCGGCATATGCAAGCACAACTCCGACAATTCCCTCTTCGCCTACTTTGGACATTCTCGTTTCAATATTTCCCCTGATTGACGTCGTAGAAATATTCGGGCAAAGCGTTTCGAGTTGCAGTTTTCTTCGAAGCGAGCCCGTGCCAACGATGCCAGGCTCAATTTCAGTAATTTTTTCGATTTTTTTTGAAGAAATAAGCACGTCTCTTGAATCCTCCGCTTTCGGCGGATCAAAAAACATAAGCCCCTCCGTTTCTTCGCTCGGCATATCCTTCATCGAGTGAACTGCCAAATCTATGTCCCCACGAAGGAGCGAGTCTTCAATTTCCTTTACAAAAACTCCCTTTCCCACTTTGTGAATCGGATTTTTTAAATCGACGTCGCCCTTTGTCGTTATGACGACGACCTCGCAGGAAACATCAGGATTCGCCTCTTCAATCATATCTTTAACCATATTTGTCTGTGTGAGAGCGAGTTTGCTTCCTCTTGTACCTATTTTAATTTTCATTGTATATCTCCTCAAAAAACTTTATAACGTCGTCTTTCATCTTTGACGGCTCCATCTCTTTTGCGTAAATGAGCGGCTCCCTCGACGCTTTATTAATTGAATATCTAACAATTTTTTCAACCTTTCTAAGCTCGTGGCTCGAGAGATTCGTCTTTGCCTTTATATATGAAACAGTGTCGTTCGCAAGTCTTTCGATATAGTTTTGCGCACTGTTAAAAACCGGGTCCATCCTCGTGTTTTCTTCCCAAGTTAAAATCTCTTCGATTTTTTCTTCAACTTCGGGAACATATGCCTTTAAAATCTTCTCTTTTTCTTTCAAGTTTTCCTTCGCAACCATATTTATCGAGTCGATGTCATAGAGTTCAACATTCGGCAGCTCACCCGCATTTTTGTCTACTCCTCTCGGCACCGACAAGTCAAGCACATATGTTTTTTTGGATGAGTGAATAAAATCCCCTTCGTCCAAAATCGTGTGCGGCGATGACGTTGCAACAACCACCACCTCACACTCTTTGATGTATTTATTGACATCGCTGTATAAAATTATATTTATATCTTCATTGTCGCCCTTAAACTTCACCGAGTTCTCGTATGTTCTGTTTGCAATTGAAATATTTGCGCCTCTTTCCGCTAAGTACTTGTATGCGAGCATGCCCATTTGACCGATGCCGATTATGAGAGCGTTCTTGTTTAAAAGCTCGAGCTTCTCTTCAATCATTCGGATTCCCAAATACGCCGTTGAAGACGGCATATCGGAAGCATGCGAAGTTGTTTTTACATATTTTGAAAATGAAATCACTTCACGCATAACTTTGTTTAAATATTTTTTTGCGCCGCCGAGTTGTTTTGCAGTTTCATAGGCGTTTATAACCTGCCCTTGAATTTGATCTTCGCCCACAACCATCGAGTCGAGACCGATTGCAACATAAAACAAGTGGCGAAGCGCATCGGTTCCCGTCTTGTAGAATCTATATTCCTCGTCAATTTTTGTCTTGAAATATTTTTCGATAAAGTTCCAAAGTTCGTCACTTGTAATATTGTCCGAATAAATATAAATCTCGGACCTGTTGCAAGTCGACAAAATCACAATTTCATTATTTTTTTCAAAAGCAAACTTCTCTGTAAATTCAATTATATCCGTATCTCTGAAAGAAAGACGCTCTCTTATTTCAATAGGCGTCTTGTGATGATTTATTCCAATAACAAAAAAATTCATATATGTCTCCAAACTATTTTAGATTGAGTGTAAAAGGAAATGCGGCGATGATTGTGAAGTAGTAAGAAATCAGTCTCCAAAGTAAAATCGCCATCAAAATCGGTGCCCCCTCAGGCACGATTTGACTGAAAATCAGATAAAATATTCCCTCGGCTCCTACGCTTCCGCCGGGCATTGGAATGTATGCGCTCACGAGTGCAATTGTGGTTTGCGCCGCAACACAAAGAAGGAATGAATCAATTTTCACATCGAACGAAAGAAATACAAAATAGCTGACTCCATAAAAAAACACAAACGAAATAATGTTTTGCAAAATCAGTATTAAATAAACTTTTATTTCCTGTCCGCGGAAGTCCTTGATTGAGTTATAAAACATGCTAACTTCTTCTCGAAGACGTCTTATGAGCTTTTCCTTATTTTTTACGAGTTTAATCTTGGCTAAAAAATTTACTATTGACGTCGAGAATTTTAAGAGTTTTTCGGGTTTGTACGCCGCTATAAGCATAAAAATCGTGAGTCCCAAATTCATAATAATCCCGAGCACGATAAACACGGTGAAAGGATGACCGCCTGTGTAGAAAAAATCCCTGAAATAAATAGTGAGCGCCAAAGTCAAAACCATTCTTCCTATGTGATAGAAGAAAAGTTGAATTCCCAAAATTGAAGTCGCCTTTCCGCTTGTCATTCCTTTTTTGTTTAAGTATATAACTTGCATCGGCTGTCCACCTGTTGAAAGAGGAGTGATTGCACTAAAAAATTCCCCAATCATAAAGGTTTTGAGTGCGTGTCTGAAGGAGAGATTTTCCCCCACATTATTTGCGATTTCCTTTGTGATAAGAGTTTGCATCAGCCAATACATAATCATCATTACGATGACCGTTTTAATTGTTTTTATATTTACATTTGAAATTACGTTTTTTATTGCCTCCGGTCCGTCGAGAAAATAAATCCCGACAACCAACATCAAAAATGTCAGTGCGACTATGAAGCCGGTATATTTTTTTGACATTTCACACCTCTCCTATATATTATCATTTATTATTATTTTCTTCAACCAAAAAATGTTACAGTTTTTCAATAAATCACATAATTTTTTCTCCAATATTTAAAGAATTATTTTTACGAATATGTTATAATAATTTTATGGAGGTATGTAGAATGGATTTAAAACATTTTATGAATTTTCTTGATTCGTCAAGATTAAATATGAGTGCAGTTGAGAACTTAAAAAAGGAACTCGAGACAGCAGGATTCAAAGAAATTAATGAAAATGAAAAGTGGAATCTCGAAGATGGCGGAAAGTATTTTATTACGAAAAACGAATCTTCAATCATGGCATTTAGACTCGGTCATGATATAAAAAAAGGTTTTTCACTTGTCGGAAGCCACAGCGATTCCCCTTGCTTTAGAATCAAACAAAATCCGACGATGAATCGCGCATCCGCAGTTTGTTTAAACACGGAAGTTTATGGCGGTCCACTCCTAAGCACATGGTTTGACAGACCACTCACAGTCGAAGGAAAAGTGACTGTAAAGGGAGAATCCGCTCTAAAACCGAAAACAATTCACTATAAAGGCAAAGACGGCATGATTTTTATTCCGTCGGTCGCAATCCATATGAATAGAGAAGCAAACAAAGGCGTTGAGATAAATCCTCAAGAAAACACCCTTCCGGTTTGCACAATGGATGGAGATTTCGACCTTATAAAATCAATCGAAGAAGAAATCGGAGAAAAAATTCTTTCCCACGAGCTCTATGTTGTTTCATGCGAAAAGGCACATGTTGTCGGAGTTCACGACGAGTTTTTGATGAGCGGAAGACTTGACAACCTCGCAATGGCATATGCAAATATAATGGCTCTTATAAATGCAAAGGCGGGCGAAATGACCGCAGTCGCATATGTGGGCGACAACGAAGAAATCGGCTCGATGACAAAGCAAGGCGCCTTCTCACCGTTCCTTCGCGACACACTTTTAAGAATTGCTGTCGCAATGGGCGGAACATATGAAGACTATCGTATCGCGCTTTCAAATTCATTTATGATAAGTAGCGACGAAGCACACGCTTTCCATCCGAACTATCAAAACTTCGCAGACCCGACAAACAGACCGGTCATCGGCAAAGGTCCTGTAATAAAGATTGCTGCAAACGGCGCATACACATCCGACGCAGTTTCAATCGCAGTGTTTAAAGAACTCGCAAACGAAGCGGGAGTTTCAACACAAACTTTCCACAACAGAAGCGACAAACGCGGCGGTTCAACAATCGCATCAATCACAACTTCAAAAATCGACATTCCAATCGTCGATGTCGGAAATCCGCTTTGGGGCATGCACAGTGCAGTTGAAACAGGCGGCATAAAAGACCAAGAAGATATGATGAAGATTATGGAAGTATTGCTTTCAAAATAATTAAAGATTTAAAAAGGCTCACTTATGTGAGCTTTTTCTTTAAAACTTTTATGGAGGTTTTATGAAGAAATTTATTTTCCTTATTCTATTATTTATACTCACCGGCTGTTCAAACTCCGCTCTTTCAAAACCCGATGTGGATTCAAATTATACAAGATTTTTAAATGAAAATGACTTCGGCTCGGACTACACGATTACGCTTAATATTTCAAAAGATGACGGCGAGTCGAACAAATTTATCTTTTCTAGAAAAGGCTCAAATTTTGCAAGAGCCGCATATAAAAACGATGGAACCATCGGACTTAGAAGTTTCGACAATGAGCGCACGCTCTACTCCATCGACGAATCGGGCGAAGTGAAAAAAGATTTTATACAAAAAGGCTCTTACCAAGGTGACGACCTTCGAAGGGTATTCACCGGAATCCTTCTCTTTAGAAAAACTGCACCCGAGGTTTCGACAGACGGCGACATAACGATTGAAAAATTTGAAAAAGACGGCGACGTCTATGAATATAAATTTAAAGATGAAAAACTTATCGAGGTCAAATTGACAACAAAAAATGAAACTCTTACAATGGAACTCATCTCGATTGAAAAGAGCGCCGACGAGTCGTTGTTTGTTGTTTAAACTCTTGAAAAACACGCTTTTTATGATATAATATAAAATAGATATAGAAGCATCTCGGTCTCGATATCGAGATGTAATTTTTTTATTGGAGGTATGGTATGGATAGAGACATCAGTGTTGATAAAATCAAACACAAAACTACTTTTACGGAAGTATTACTAATTGGACTTGGAGTTTTAATGGTTGCAAGTGGTATACACTTTTTCTTGGTTCCGTCAAATCTTTCAACCGGTGGAGCCAGCGGACTTGCAGTTGTTCTTAGTCACTATATTCCACTTGATTACGGACCTATTTTTGCACTATTAAATATTATACTTTTTGCTGTAGGTTTCATGATTATCGGAAAAGAATTCGGCATAAAAACGGTTTTAGTAACCGCTGCCCTCTCCGGTGCAGTTTGGCTTATGGAATATTTTTTACCCGTCAAAAACCCACTAACAGATGATTTACTTTTAAATACAATTATGGGAACAATGCTTCAAGGAGTAGGCGTTGGAATAGTTTTAAACCAATACACCTCAACAGGAGGCACGGACATTATTGCAAAAATTTTGCAAAAGTTTTTCGGTCTCGACCTTGGTGCCGGTTGTCTAATAACCGATGCTTTAATCGTTCTTGCAGCTGCAAATGCATTCGGAATTGAAATCTTTTTGTACAGTGTAATAGGTATCATAGTAAACAGCGTTATGGTCAGTGTCACGATAAGCGGTATGAACACAAGCAGATTTGTATTTATAAACTCGCTCAAGCACAAAGAAATTTCGGACTATCTTGTTAATGAACTCGACAGAACCGCAAACCTTATTCCATATGTGGGCGCATATTCGAAAAAGGAAAATACGCTCATTGTCACATGTATAAGCAATCGCGAATATATGAAACTGAAAGAATATATTTATAGCATAGACAGTCGCGCATTTGTTATAGTTTCAAGTGCTAGCGAAATCTTGGGAGAAAAATGGAGAAGATTCCTGGATTAATATGAATGAAAAAATTTGTGAAATTTTAAATTCAATAGACGTCGGAAACGGAGACGAAATAATCGAAAAACTCGAGATGAGAGCCGGAAATATTCCCGACAGAACATTGACGAGAATGAAAACCGCAATCGATTTTTTCAATATAAGCCCAAAAAAAATCGTGAACATCGTCGGAACAAACGGTAAAGGCACAGTCTCGAATGCGATTTTTGAAACACTTAAATCGTTCGGTTTAAAAGTTGGACTATACACTTCGCCGCATCTTGTAAACTACACCGAAAGAATTGTGGATAACGACGGCGAAATCGACTATTCAGTTTTTCTAAAACTGGTGAAATATGTATCGTACAACGAAGACGAGATTGACTGCGGCGCTTTCACATATTTTGAAGTGATAACGCTTGCCGCAATGATTTACTTTGAAATGAAAGGCGAAGACATACTCGTTGTCGAAGCGGGGGTCGGTGGAAGAACCGACGCCACAAAGGCGCTCGAATCGTCAATCCTTCAAGTCATAACCTCGATTTCAATCGACCACAGCGACTATCTCGGCGACACTATTTATAAAATCGCGCAAAATAAATCCGGCATAATGAACGGCACAAAAACCATCACATTAAACACCGGCGAAGCATTAAAAGCGCTGTCCGAAGAAAAAGAAAAGACAAACACAACTCTTTACACTTCGAGTGATTTCGAGTTCACCGTCGACGGAAAATTTGTGGAAAAAGAAATGATTCCGGTTTCCGGAGAATTCGGCGTGAAATTTTTGGACCGCAAGATAAAAATAAATCCTAAACAATTCGGCGTTTTCCGCGGTGAAAACTATGCGCTTGCATTCGCCGCAATAGTGACAATTTTAAAAGAACTTGAAATAGAATATGACAACGACAAGATTGTAGAAGCTTTAAACACAGCATCGTGGATTGGAAGAACCGAAGTCATCGGACGTGAACCGCTGACGATTTTGGACGGTGCGCACAACATAGACGCAATTGAAAAACTTTTCAAATCCGTTTCTCAAATAAACAGCAAAAAACTTATCACGGTTTTTGCGATAATGTCGAGAAAAGATCATGAGCATATTGCGCCGGTCGTTCGAAAAAATTCGGACATCTTAATCGTCACAACAAACAACGACAGCAAAGCTTTGGACCCTGAAACACTGAAAAAAGAAACGAGTGCGGACTACTCTTTTTATAGTTTAAAAGACGCTCTCGAAAAATCCAAAGAACTCGCCGCCAAAGATGACACAATCCTCATCTTCGGCTCGCTTTATCTCGTTGGAGAAATATTAAAATTAATAAAATAAGTAGAACCCATCCGAAATTTGTAATCGGATGGGTTTTATTTTATGAAAAAGAATTTATTCAATTAAACAGAAAATATCATAAATAATACTGTTGTTTTTTCAGGGGTGGTGTTATAATATATATAGTAGATTGACACATTGTATTACATAACGGTTTTTAAATTAAAAATTACGGAGGTTCCTATGTTTAAAAAGATATCATCCGAACTCGGGGTTTTTGACAAAATTCTCATCCCAGTCGGATTTCTCGCAGATTCTTTACTAAAAGTTTTTAATATCTTTATCATCGTTTTTGTACTGATGAAAAATGAAGAGATTAAAAACTTCGGTTTCGTTAAATTTTTTGCTCTTTTCACTCTCGCATTTCTTTTTATATTTGCGATTGATTTTTTCATAAAGAATCGAAATATTTTGAGGTTTGCTGATTTAAAAGATAAATATTTCAAAATGTTTTTGGACCGCTCAATGAGTATGCCGTATGATATGTTCGAAAATTCGGAAATTATGTCAAAAGGTAAAGAGAGCAATAGTTTTCTCGCAAGCTATGAGTCCGGATTTCAAAACGCATACAATCAACTCCTTACAATCGGTTCAAATCTCACTTTTATATTAATAATTTTTGCAGTCGCGATATATGTGGACTTTAAAATATTTCTTGCTCTGCTATTTATCGTCGTTTGTGAATTTATTTTTGTGGATTTGATTTCAAAATACAAAGAAAAATATAAAAAAGACGGCTCAAAAATCGAATTTAAAATTACAAATTATTCCAATTTTGCAACAGACATAAAAAATGCAAAAGACATTCGACTTTTTTCGGCGGACAAGATGTATGAGCTATACCAAAACGAAACTTTGGAAACTTATATAAAATTTATGAATAAATATTATAAAGCGGAAAATGTATACAATCTTATGCTAAGCATATTGACCGGAATTTCAATTTTCGCAATTATTTTTATTTTAAAGGATTCGACCGTGGAAAGTATAATTTTAATCTCTGGAATTTTAAGCATTTTCAGTGCCTCTGTTTCGATAACTTTAAAGAGTTTTATTCAGTACAACGAAGAAAAGCTGAGATACAATGTTTTTAATGAATTTATGACCACGACCGACAAACGTTATCCGATAGATAAGACCCCAATCTTTAAAGATTCTATCGAATTTAAAAACGTAACTTTTTCATATCCTGGCTCGAGCGAAGTCATTCTTAGAGATTTGTCTTTTAAAATTTCAAAAGGCGAGCACATCGCCCTTTTGGGTTTAAACGGTGCCGGAAAATCAACGGTTATAAAGCTTTTGATGGGCTACTACAAGCCTGACAAGGGGCAAATTCTAATTGACGGAAACGATTTGAGCGATTATTCCTACAAATCGCTCTCCGCACTTTTCGCTCCGATGTTTCAAAATGTTGAACCGCTTGCTCTCACAATTGCGGAAATTGTTTCTTCGAGTGAAAGAGAAAATCAGGATGAAGAAAAAATTATTTCCGCTCTAAAGACCGTCGGCCTTTATGAACTTGTTGAAACTCTTCCGGAGGGAATCCACACTCCGCTTACAAAAATATTAAATCCGACCGGATATGTCTTTTCGGGCGGCGGCAATCAAAAACTTGCCATGGCGAGAGTCATTTATAACAGCGAAAGACCTATTGTAATCTTGGACGAACCGACTGCTGCCCTGGACTCCATTGCGGAGGAACGTGTGTACAGAGATCTTGATTCGGTCTTGAAAGAGAGAAGCGCTATTTTTATAACACACCGACTTGCGAGTGTCAAATTTTTGGACAAGATTATGCTTTTAAACGATGGAAAAATCGTTGAAGAAGGAAGCCACGACGAGCTTATGATGAAGGATGGAGTTTATAAAAGTATGTACGAGAAACAGGCATATTATTACAAATTTGAGGGCGAGCTATGAAGAACATATTTAAAATTTTAAAAGACATTCATAAAATTGACGGAAAATACCTTTTCACATCTGCTCTATTAAGCATTTCCAAAACATTGGAATCTTTATTTCTCGCAATTTTGCCGGTAGTTTTGATTTCCATTTTAAAAAACGGAAACGATTCACTTAAAACCGCAATTCTTTTTGCGGCGGTATGGACACTCCTTCATTTCATTTCACAATATTTGGAAACATACAACAATAAAATCGGACGAAAAATAAATACCGTATACAAAAATAAGTTTGCATTAAAAACAATAAGACTTCCATATCATATGGTCGAAGATGTGAATACAAATGTTTTAAAACGCGAGGCGGAACAGGCGCTTTTTAATATGAACATTCTCTCCGGAATTTTGGACAATATAGAAAAATTCGCCAAATCCCTTTTATTTTTCATTTCGGCGATTTTAATTCTAAACACAAGCAACTACTATCTGATTCCGATATATCTTATTATTCTCAGTCCGATTATCATTCTCTCAATAAAAAGAGGTAAAATCGAGGGTGAATACGCTCCGAAGTCCGCGCCTATAAGCTGGCGAGTTATTTATTTCATATCTGAAGCGATTATGCCGTTTCACCAAATGGACTTCAGAGTCTACAACACAAACAAGCTTATGAGAAAAAATATTGATGCTCTCACAGTTGATGAAAGAGCGCTTGTGCTTGAAAAAACAACAAAGACTTTCAAATACGACGAAGCGATTTCTCTTCTTCGCGGTCTAAATACGATAATACTCCTTTTGACGGCGTATTTTATGAGCAGCAAACAAACATTTGACGTTGAACTATTCACTTTAATAGTTATGCTTATTCCGAGAGTTGTAGATTCTTTGACCGATATGATTGTTTCAGGTTCGGAGCTCAAAGAACTTGTGAGCGAATTTAAACCGGTCGAAACATTTCTTAATCTCGATTCCGAAAATCGGGTTAAGTCCGGCAATTCAAGTGCACTTAAATTTGATACACTCGAATTTAAAAATGTTTCTTTCACATATCCCGGAAATACAAATCAAACCTTGAAAAACGTTTCTTTCATCATTCACAAAAATGAAAGAATCTCGATTGTCGGACCGAATCTTTCGGGGAAATCCACAATTGTAAAACTTATTTGCAGATTTTATCTTCCGGACAGTGGGGAGATTTTATTAAACGGAATAAATATAAATGACATTCAAAAAGATGCTTATTTAAATTTGATTTCAACTATATTTCAAGATTTTTCATTCTTCCCTTTCACAATCGGAGAAAATATATCACTTGAAAAGGATTATGACGACAAAAAGATTTTAAATTATATTGATGAGGTCGGTTTGAAAGACAAAATTGTAAGCCTGAAAAACGGTCTCAACACTCATCTAAACAAGGCTTTGTATGACGATGCAACCTCATTTTCCGGCGGTCAGTATCAAAAGCTTGCGATGGTTCGTGCAATGAACAAGGAAAGCGAAATTATGATTTTTGACGAACCGACGTCCGCGCTGGATCCGATTGCCGAAAGCCAAATAATTGAAAAATTTGACGAAATAACTCAAAATAAAACTGTACTCTTTATAACGCACCGCATGAGCACCTGCGGATTTTCAGATAAAGTTCTGCTTCTCGAAATGGGAGAGGTAAAGGGTTTCTGTCCACATGAAGAACTGCTCAAAGAAAATGAACTTTATAATGAACTCTACTATGCACAGGCGAAATATTTTAAAGACATAAAAAATAAAAATCTGCAAGAATAATCTTGCAGATTTTTTATTTCTCTAAATTAAAAATATAAACGAGATATAAGTATAGATAATATATCCGATTACAATGTGGAAAAGCGTGTAAAACACAAGGCTCATCACACGATACGGATTTATTCTTCTGTGGAAAAAGCTCACAAGTGTGCCGATGTAGTTTAATACAAAAAGTATTGTTACTACAACTGTCCAAATTTTTATAGCTGTGTTTCCAAGACCCGCACTTTTTATTATTAAAAGCAATTCAAGCGCAAAGAGGATAAGTGTGACGAGAAAAATCACTATAAATTCTCTTTTTATCCATTTTGCATAGCCGAACAAAATCGACGACGCGACGAGATATCCTCCGACAAGCTGCAATAATTTCAAATTCGTTCCGATTAATACTCCGGCTGCAACAAACACAGCGGTTAAAACTCCAAATATAATTAAATTTGTTAAATTTCTTTTTCTCATATTCCCTCTCTATTCAAAATAAATTCTTTTAAGTCCGTTCTCACCAAGTTCCCAAATCTCGTCCGCGACTTCTTCGATAAAATATCTGTCATGTGAAACAAAGATGATTGCTCCGCCAAACTCCCTCATCTCTCCCGTAATCATCGGAAGTGAAAGCGGTGATATGTTTCTCGTCGGTTCGTCGAGAAGCAGTACTTTCGGATTCTTTAATTGCATTTTAGCAAAGAAGAGTTTCGCCTTTTGGCCGCCGCTCAAGTTTTGAGTTTTTTGAGTGACCTCATCTTTAGTAAATTTGAGACTCGCAAGATATGTTCTTATCTTTGTCTCCTCGTCTTTTGTGTGCTCGCTCTTAAGATACATAATCGCATTTTCGTATAAATCCAAACCGTCTTCGTAGTTTTGCGGCATATACTCGACTCTCAAATCTTGGCTGATGTTTTTTCTTATTTCATTTAAAAGCGTTGTTTTCCCGGCGCCGTTTATTCCGACAATTGCAATTTTTTTCGGCCCGAAAACTTCTAAGTTTATATCTTTAGATAAAACTTTACCGTCAATTTCGAGTTCAGGTAGCTTTAAACTGAGAACGCATTTCCCGTTTTCAATAAGCCTTTCTTTGTTGTAGTTTACAAAGATTTGCTCTTCGTACTCCGGCATCTTCGTCATAAACTCTTTCTCACGCTCAATTATTTTTTCCTTAGCCTTGACCTCGTGCATAGTCTTTTTTAAAAGCCTTCCCATGTGGTCGTTTCTCTCCGCTCTCAAGTCCCGTTCGACTTTGTCGTGAACCTTTCTCCAGCGTTCTTCTTTTTCATTCATACGTGCTTCGTCATTTCTCGCTCTCTGGGTCTGTGTTTTAATCGCTTCTTCTCTATTTTGCACATATGTATTATAGTCATTTGAGCTGACATTCACGCGTGATTTTGTTTTGTTTTCAATAAGTTCGAAGTGCATGATTTTATTTGCCACATTTTGAATAAATCGCGTGTCGTGACTTGCGAAAATAACTTTTCCATTGTAATTTTTTACGATTTTTTCCAAAGCTTCAATTGATTTGAAGTCCAAATCGTTCGTCGGCTCATCCAGAATTAAGAGCGACGGATTTCTTGAGATTGCAAGAGAAATAAGAATCTTTACTCTCTCACCGCCGGAAAATGTTTTGAGCATTCTTGTTAAATCATCGATTTCAAGCTCAAACTGATTTAAAATTTTATAAAACTCCGAAACGTCGGCTTCGGGGCTTTCTTCATCATAAAGAAGCTCTTCAACGCTCTTTTCAAGAACTGCTGCATTTAAAATTTGCGGAACATATATCGTCGACTCGTCTTTACTGATCTCACCTTTGACATTTGCATATTCTAAATTTTCACTTTTGTTTGAAATCGCTTTTAGAATTGTCGACTTTCCGTTTCCCTCTTCTCCTATGAGTGCAATCTTTTCGTTTTCGTTGATAGAAAATGTGAGGTCATCAATAATCTTTCTTTGGTCTTTCTTTAATGTTATAGTAAGATTTTTTATCTGCATATGTCCTCCAAATAAAAAAATGTTTTTATAAGAATATTTCTCTCAAAACAAATAGGACTGAGAGTACCCACATAAGTGCAGATACGTCTTTCGCTTTGCCTGTGAATGTTTTAATGAGAGTGTAGCTTACGATTCCGAATACGATTCCTTCTGCAATTGAGTATGCAAACGGCATCATTGCAATTGTCAAGAAAGCAGGAACTGCTTCTGTCAAATCGTGCCAATTTATTTCCATTACAGCGCTCATCATAAATACTCCGACAACAACCAATACAGGTGCTGTTGCAGCTGCAGGAATGATTGCAAATAACGGTGCAATGAAGAGTGAAAGTAAGAACATAATTCCCGTTGTGACTGATGTGAGTCCGGTTCTTCCACCTGCTGCAACACCCGCTGAACTTTCAACAAATGTTGTAACAGTTGATGTTCCCATGCATGCTCCGAAGATTGTTCCGACAGCATCAGCTGTGAGAGCTTTTGAAACTCTTGGAAGTTTTCCTTCTTTGTCGAGCATTCCAGATTTTGAAGCAACGCCTGCCAAAGTTCCGACAGTGTCAAATATGTCAACAAATAGGAATGTGATAACTATAATCCAGAAATCTTTTGTCATTATTTCGCTGAACGGTACAAATTTAAATGCAACGTCTTTGACTGACGGTGGAAGACTGAATACTGTAAATCCTTCCGGAAGTGTAGTTACTCCGAGTGGAATTCCGATTATTGTAGCAATGATAATTCCGATAAGAAGAGCACCCTTAACATTTCTTGCGTAAAGAATTGCAATTATAACAAGTCCCAAAAGTGCAACAATTGAAGAGTTTGCCGTCAAATCGCCGAGGCCTATCATTGTTCCGTCGTTCGGAACGATGATTCCTGCGTTTCTGAGTCCGACAAGTGCGATGAAAAGTCCGATACCTGCGGAAACAGCTTTTTTAAGTGAAAGTGGAATAAGGTCGAAAATTGCTTCTCTAACTTTTAACAAGCTGAATAAAATAAATATAATACCTTCAACTAAAACTGCTGTCAGTGCGAATTGCCAACTTTGATTCATTCCGATACATACGCTGTATGTGAAGAATGCGTTAAGACCCATACCCGGAGCAAGTGCAAACGGATATTTAGCATATAATGCCATGATAAGTGTTGCAACACCTGCTGAAAGAGCTGTTGCTGTGAAAACGCCGCCGAAGTCCATGCCCGTTTCTGAAAGCATGCCCGGATTTACTGCGAGGATATAAACCATCGTCATGAACGTCGTTATACCTGCAAGTATCTCAGTTTTTACATCGGTATTGTTTTCTTTTAGTTTGAAATACTTTTCCATAAAAACCTCCAAATTTTATTATATTTAAGCGGCAGGGAAAATCCCCGCCGTATAAATATTAGTGTTTAAAATGTCTTGTGCCTGAGAAGAGGAGCGCTACTCCAAGTTCGTCGGCAGCTTTAATTGACAGTTCGTCTTTGATTGAGCCGCCCGGTTCAACAATTGCTTTGACTCCTTTTTCAGCAAGAAGTCTGATGCAGTCGTCAAACGGGAAGAAACCGTCAGATGCAAGCACTGCACCCTTTGCCTTGTCACCTGCTTGTTTAAGAGCTGCTTCAACAGCAAAGAATCTGTTTACGTTTCCTAGACCGATTCCGACTGTTGCTCCGTCTTTTACCAAAACAACTGCGTTACTCTTTGCAAATTTTACAGCTTTAAGTGCAAAAATTAAATCATCAAGTTCACTGTCTGTCGGATGTGCTTTTGAAACTACGTTTAATTTGCAATCTTCTTTGTCGTCGTGGTCTTGCATGATTACAGTTCCCGGAAGAACTTTCATGTCGAGTCCGCCTTTTCTTACTTCGCCAATTCCAGGTACTTCAAGAACTCTCAAATTCTTTTTCTTTTCAAAAACTTCGAGTGCTTCTTTTGTGTAAGAAGGAGCGATTATAACTTCCAAGAAAAGTTTTACAAGTTCTTCAGCTGTTGCCTTGTCGACTTCTCTGTTAAATCCGACGATTCCGCCGAAAATAGATTGGTCGTCACATGCATATGCTTTTAAATATGCTTCGTGAATTGTGTCAGCTTCACCTATTCCGCAAGGGTTTGTGTGTTTTACGGCGACACAGGTCGGTTTTTTGTAGAACAACTTGACCATTTCAATTGTTGCAGATGCGTCGTTGTAGTTGTTGTAGCTGAGTTCTTTTCCTTGATATTGTTTTGCTTCGCCGATTCCTGAATCATCTCCATTGTAGAGAGTGTATGCATATCCTCTTTGGTGCGGATTTTCGCCGTATCTGAGTTCGCTTATTTTCTTTAGAGGAAGTGTTAATTCTTCAGGGAATTCAACTCCGCATTTTTCATTGAAATATTTTGCAATCCATGCATCGTAATATGCGGTGAGCATAAAAGCTTTTCTTGCCAAATCTCTTCTCGTTTCGAGAGTTGTGTTTCCATTTTCCTTGATTTCAGCAATAACTCTTTCAAAGTCGTCGTTGTCTGTAATGATTGTAGTGTATTTAAAATTCTTTGCAGCTGCACGAATCATCGAAGGTCCTCCGATGTCAATCTTTTCAATGATATCGTCGTCGCTTGCACCGCTTAGATAAGTATCTTTGAAAGGATAGAGATTGTTTACGACGATGTCGATCGGTTCTGTGCCGAGTTCTCTTATTTCCTTCACATCTTCAGGTTTTTCTCTGCGATATAAAATTCCTGCGTGAATTTTTGGATGAAGAGTTTTAACTCTTCCGCCCAACATATCGTGGAAACCTGTAAATTCAGAAACGTCGCTCACATTTACTCCGGCTTTTTCTAGAGCCTTCAGAGTTCCGCCTGTCGAAATAATCTTATAACCGTTTTCTTCCAATTCTTTTGCGAAATTTTCAATGCCATCTTTGAAGTAGCATGAAAAAAGTGCATGTTTCATTTATAATTCCTCCCTTACAAAACTTGTGATAGCCAAATTGTAAACGTTATGCTCTGTTTGAAGCACCTTTTGTTGTATTTCTTCTTTTGTCTTTAACCCCTCGATGTTGACAAAAGAACGCAGATAAATTCTGCCCTTGTCATAATTTTCATCAATGACATGGACAGTTGCTCCACTAAATTTTTCATTTGCACCCAGCACCTTTTCGTGCACGTGTTCTCCGTAGCAACCCTTTCCTCCATATTTCGGAAGTAGGGCCGGGTGAATATTTAAAATCGGCGGAGCGCCCGAGAAAAACCACTCAGGCACTTTCTTTAAAAAACCCGCCAAAATTATAAGCTCAATTTTTTCTTTTAAAACATATTCATGAACCGTTTTAAAGAAATCGTCTTTTACATAATCCGCTTGAAGTCCCAAAGACCTTGCTCTTTCAACACCATAACAATCCCTGTCGGAAAAAACATGCATGATGTCTATCACTTTATTTTTTTCATAAATCGCTTGCATATTTGTGCCCGACCCGGAAATCAAAATTATAGCTCTTCGATTACGCATTTATCGCCTTCTTGGTTCACAACTTCCCCGATTACAACCGGTTCTTCGCCGATTGCTTCAAGTGTTTTAATAAATTCATCCTTTGCATTTTTATCAATCGCAAATACAAATCCGATTCCCATATTGAATGTTCCGTACATTTCTTTTGTTTCAACTCCGCCCCATTCTTTAATCAAATCGAAAATGTGTGGAGTCTTAATATCTTTTATTGTGACCTTTGCCGCCATACCTTCAGGCATCATTCTCGGAATATTTTCATAGAAGCCGCCGCCGGTGATGTGGCACATACCGTGAACTGCATTTGTCTTTAGCGCTTCAAATACAGCTTTTTTATAGATTCTCGTCGGTGTCAAAAGAACTTCGTCGAGCGGTTTGTCGAAACCGTCATATACTTTTTTAAGATCGATGTTTTTTGTGTCGAGAATTTTTCTCACCAAACTGAATCCGTTTGAGTGAACCCCTGATGAAGGAAGTCCAACAAGAACGTCACCCGGCTTGACGCTTTTTTCATAGTCTATGATTTCGTCTTCTTCAACACATCCGACTGCAAAACCTGCGATGTCATATTCGTCTTCCGAATAAAAGCCCGGCATTTCCGCAGTTTCTCCGCCGATTAGTGCACATCCCGATTGAACACAACCTTCTGCGACGCCTTCAACAATGTCAGCCATTTTTTCTGCAACAAGTTTTCCGGTTGCAATGTAGTCAAGGAAGAACAAAGGTTCCGCCCCTTGACACAAAATGTCGTTTACACACATTGCAACGGCGTCGATTCCGACTGTGTTGTGGATATCAGTCATAAATGCGAATTTTAACTTTGTTCCGACCCCGTCTGTGCCCGAAACCAAAACAGGTTTTTTGTAATCTTTGAGTTTAAATAATCCGCTAAAACCTCCAATGTCAGCCATAACTTCAGGTCTTAGAGTTCTTTTAATATGCTCTTTTATAAGTTTTACTTCCTTGTAGCCTTCGTTCTTGTCAACGCCGGCATCTTTGTATGAAATAGCCATTATTCTTCTCCTTTATAAATTGTTCCTTCCGGAAATTTTCCTGTGAAACACCCTTGTGTAAAGTCATCACCGCCGAAAGCTTTAAACAGCCCTTCAAGCGAAATGTATTCAAGGCTGTCTGCACCGATCATCTTTTTGATTTCATCCTTTGTGTGCATTGCTGCAACAAGTTCTTCTCTTGTAGGTGTATCCATCATAAGATTTGATGAATATTTAACCATCGGACATCCAATCCTTACGTGAATTTCCTTTGCACCCGCATCTCTAAGCATTTTTACTGTTCGCTTCATAGTCGTTCCTCTAACAATTGAGTCGTCGACCAAAACCAAACGCTTGTTTTGAATATATTCTTTAATCGGATTCAGTTTAATCTTTACTCCCAAATCGCGAAGTTCTTGATTCGGTTGAATAAAAGTTCTTCCGACATAACGGTTTTTAATAATTCCTTCTGTGTACGGAATTCCTGATTCTTCGGAATATCCTACAGCAAAACTTATTCCGGAGTCTGGTGCGCCAATTACCAAATCCGCATCTTGCGGATGTTCCTTTGCCAAGATTCTCCCGGCGTTCAAACGGCTCAAATAAATGCTCTTGCCGTCGATAATCGAATCCGGTCTTGCGATGTAAACCATTTCAAAAACGCCGAGTTTTCTCTTTGAGGCATCGCCCTTTCTTATAATGTCGAGACCTTTGTCCGTTATTCTTATGACTTCTCCCGGCAAAACATCTCTCACAAATTTCGCACCGATTGAGTCAAATGCGCAAGTTTCACTTGCAACAAGATAGCGCCCGTTCAGCTCTCCGATTGAAAGAGGTTTTATTCCGTACTCATCTCTTGCCGCATAAATTACATTTTCCGCCATAACGATAAGCGCGTATGAACCCATGAGCGTTTCGAGAGTGTCTATGATTGAATGTTCCAAATCCATATTGTAGTTTTTTACAATAAGCGTTGCAATAACTTCAGTGTCAAGGTTTGATTGGAACATATAACCTTGCATTTGTAAATCGTCTTTGAGTTTTTTGGCATTGGTAATACAACCGTCGTGAACAATTCCAAGTGCACCGTGTCTGTATCCGGCGACAATCGGTTGATTGTATGGGTATTCAAAGCCTTCGCCTCGTGCAGCCATTCTTACGTGACCGATTGCCAAATTTCCTCTCATTTGAGCGACTCTGTCGTCTTTAAAAACATCGCTCACCAGACCTTGTTCTTTGTAATAATCCATAAGTCCGTTGTTGTATGTTGCAATACCACATGATTGCTGTCCTCTGTGTTGGAGCGCATAGAGCATATAATATAAGTATGCTGCAGCTCCGTCTTTATCGGAATAAACACCCGCTATACCACTCATTTTAAGTCCTCCGAAAAATTTATAAATTAAGCCTCAAGTTCTTTGTTCATTTCTACTACTTGGTCTTGTAATTCTTTTCTGTAATCGCCCAATTTATTTTTGAGTTCATCATATTTTAAACTGAGCATTGAAATTGCCAAAAGTGCAGCATTTTCTCCGCCGTCAATTGCAACAGTTGCAACAGGAATTCCCTTCGGCATTTGAACTACCGATAAGAGCGAATCCATTCCGCCCATAACAGACGTCTTTGCCGGAATTCCGATTACCGGAACAATTGTGTTTGCTGCGATAACTCCGCCCAAATGTGCTGCTTTTCCGGCGATTGCTATAATAACTTCGATACCGTCTTTTTCAGCTGATTCTGCAAATTCAAAAGCTCTCTTTGGAGTTCTGTGTGCGGAAATAACTTCCATATGTGTTTCAACGCCAAACTTGTCAAAAATTTTCTTTGCTTTTTCTGCGATTTCTCTGTCGGAAATGCTTCCCATAATAATTGCTGCTTTCAATTTAATACCTCCATAAAAATTGAATCGTTAAAATAAAATAAGCCCGAACGGATAGGAAAAACCTACCCGCCCGGGCTTTTCTCCCTTCGGTGTAGGGAAGAATAATCTCCCCTTGTATCGCTCGGTCCTTCCATGGGTGGATCCCTAGATACACTTTTTCAAAAAATTTAATTAAAATCTTTTCTTATATTCCTCCGACAACATATCATTTATTTCGTAGTTTTTATAATATTCCATCGGAGTCGGGTCGGCTTCAGGAACGAAAAATATAACCGCATCTTTCATAAGATACATATTCAAATCTCCGAACATGAACTGCCCTCTTTTGTAACTTTCTTTGAGTTTGTTTACAATCTTTTCTCTATCTTTCCAAGAAACTTTTATAAAATCATCCGGACTTAAAACAGTGCCCTTCTTCAAGTCAAAGTTTATTGAATTGAAAATCTTTCTTTTGGTTTTGCCTTTTTCCAAAAAACCGTCAAAAATGACACTCAAAAAATTCTTGTCGTAAATTCCGATGTCATATTTAACATAAAGCCTGTCATAGTCGTATTCGCTGAAAGTTTCTTTTATATATGTTTCAAGCTTTTTATTCACAAATGAATGCTTTTGGTTTTCAATATAAGGATAGACAATATAGGTGGATTTTACGGGAACAGCTTTTTTAGAAACTTTTTTAATATTTCCTTCGTCGTCCTTTTCATTCACCTTATTTATCTCATAAATATATTTGTTGTAGACTTTCGGCATTATGTCGTCAATCTTATATCTGAAATATAAATTGTCATTTAGATAAAATACATCGAGGTCCAAAACATAGTAAAAGAAAATATGAGGAACATATGTCACTCCGTCTTTCATATTCGGACTTAAATACAATTTTATCTGATCGCCATATCTGTTTTTATAGTTGTCCTGACCGACTGTGAGCGTCGCCTTAAACATTCCCTTTGAAACGGAAATATTACCTTTGCCGTTCCAATGAACATCAAAACCAAGCGCTTCACACGTCTCGCGAAGCGGAATCATATAGATCGTTTCGCCCGTTGAATCGCTCACACTATAGGGTTTTATCTTGTATTCGTGATCTTTTATTCCCGTCATTTTGCTTATTTCTTCGTCAGCTTTAACTGTAAAACTGAAAAGAATTACAAACAACATAACTGCTAAAAAACGTTTTTTCATTTAACCCCCCTATAATATAAGTCTTGCGACCAAGTCCTTCCTACAAAATATATTTAAATATATCAACCATACAACTCAATTGTACCACATTTAAATCGAAAATAAAAGTCTTTTTTTACTAATCGTCAAAACTTTTCCAGTGGAATCCGAACACTTGGTGCGCACTTGTAACAATCATAAATGCATTTTGGTCCAAATCTTTCAAGTGGTTCTTAAGCTTTATAAAATCGCGGTTTGTGACAACAGTTTGCACAATAGTTCTTTTAGACATAGTATAAGCGCCCGTCGCTTCATAAATTGTTGCACTTCGTCCAAGCAAAATCAAAAATGTGCTTACATCCTTCGGGTGGTCGGTTGCAATGAAACAAAGCTTGCCTGCTGTAAGACCGTCGATTGTATAGTCGATTATGAGTCCGTTCATTATAACTCCGATAAGACAGAACAGCGCAATCTCAACGCCATAGGTAAATCCGACGGCAAGAGTTATTAAAAAGTCCGTTACAAGGCATCCCTTTCCAAGGTCGAGTCCGAAATATTTATACAAAACTTTTGCAATAATGTCGGAGCCTCCGGTGGATGCGCCCTGGTTTAAAACAAAACCGACCCCTATGCCGTAGATAAGAACTGCTACAACCAAGTTTAAAAATGTATTCTGTACAATCGGCTCGTTCATTGGAACCAAAACTTCCAAAAGCCAAACAGTGCCCGAAAGTGCGAGAGTCGAAATAACTGTTAAAAATCCGAATTTATTTCCTATTAATATAAATCCTATGATAAATAATACTGCGTTTACAATAAGTAGAAGCGGACCCGTGTCGAGCGGTAAAAGTTTTGCAAGAATAAGTGCAAGTCCCGTCGCGCCTCCAAGGGAAAGATTACTAGGCAATAAAAAGAAATGAATTGCAGCTGCAATCATCAAAATGCCGACTATAATAAATGCCACCTGTTTTTTACTTATTGAAGAATTTTGTTTAATAATATTTTCGACCTTTTTCCGTCGATTTTGTTTTTCACTCATAATTACCTCTATGTAATGAAAAGACGCGAGAATCAAACAAATCTCGTGCAAGCTCTGTCAAATTAACTTCGCGTCCTTCATTATATTTTAAATTAAATTTATTCAGCTTCTTTTATATATCTTACAATCGGTTTTCTTGCCGCCAATGTTTCGTCCGGTCTTGACACTTCTGTTGTGAGAGGTGATTTCTTCAAGCTTTCCGGATCATCTTTTGCAGTCTTTGCAATGTCGATGAGAGCTGCGGCAAATTCTTCCAAGCTTTCCTTGGATTCCGTTTCAGTCGGTTCAACCATAAGTGCTTCGTTCACGATTAGCGGGAAGTAGACTGTTGGCGGATGGAAACCTCTGTCGATGAGTCCTTTTGCAACATCGAGAGTTGTTACGCCCGTCTTTTCGTAGTCTTTAAGTCCACCCAATACAAATTCGTGTTTGTAGAGTGATTCAACCGGAACATTATAGTAATCCTTAACAAGATGGAAGAGATAGTTTGCGTTTAAAACTGCTCTTTCCGAAGCTTGTTTCAAACCGTCTGAACCCATGCTCAAAATGTAAGAATATGTTCTTACAAGAACAGCGAAGTGTCCATAGAAATTCTTCATCTTGCCGATGGAGTATTCCTTGTCATAGTTCAAGTGGAACTTGTCGCCGTCTTTTTCAACTACAGGAACAGGAAGGAATTCTTCGAGTTCTTTCTTTACGCCGACAGGTCCTGCACCAGGTCCTCCGCCTCCGTGTGGAGTTGAGAATGTTTTATGAACGTTAAAGTGAATAACGTCAAATCCCATTCTACCCGGTCTGCAGTGTCCCATGATAGCATTTGCGTTTGCTCCGTCATAGTAGCAAAGTCCGCCTGCTTCGTGGATTATTCCTGTGATTTCTTTGATGTGTTGGTCAAATAGTCCGAGTGTATTCGGGTTTGTAAGCATAAGTCCTGCAGTGTCTTCTCCGACAGCTGCTCTTAGTGCATCCAAATCGACCAATCCGTTTTCATCACTTGGAACTTCAACAGGAATCAAGCCTGAAACTGCAGAAGTTGCAGGGTTTGTTCCGTGTGCCGAGTCAGGTACAATAACTTTGTTTCTCTTGGTGTCACCGTTCTTTTCGTGGTAAGCCTTGATAATTTTTATACCTGTGAGCTCTCCTTGAGCGCCTGCGCCCGGTTGAAGGGTAACTGCGTCCATTCCGGCGATTTCCTTCAATTGTTCTTGAAGGTTGTACATAAGTTCAAGAGCACCTTGAACTTCGTCTTCGTCTTGGTACGGGTGAATTCCCGCAAATCCCGGAAGAGCTGCCATTTCTTCATTTATTCTCGGATTGTACTTCATTGTACAGCTTCCAAGTGGATATAGTCCCGTGTCAACTCCGTAGTTCTTGTTCGAAAGATTGGTAAAGTGTCTGATAACGTCAACTTCACTTACTTCCGGTAAATTCGGACATGAGTCCGCAAGATATTTTTCAGGAATTGCACTCTTTAAATCTGTTTCTTCAACGTCAAGAGGTGGTAAATTGTAGCCCTTTCTTCCCGGAGTAGAAACTTCAAAAATTAATTTGTCATATTTTCTAAACATTATTTCCCTCCTAAAAGTTCTACTAATCTGTCCATTTCTTCTTTTGTACGTTTTTCAGTAACAGCAAACATTACATTGTCATAATCTTCGTAGAATCTCTTTAGACCGAAACCGCCGATCATTTCCTTATCTTTAAGGAGTTCTCTTTGCTTGTCGGCTGTAAGTCCTTCAACTACGAATTCTTTGAAGAACGGTTGATCCCATTTTAGTTTAAAGCCCTTTTCTTCAAGTTTTGATTGTAGATAGTGAGCTTTTGACATGGATTGAACTGCGACTTCTCTGAGTCCGTTCTTACCTAAAAGACACATATAAATTGTTGCAGCAAGTGTGTTAACACCTTGGTTTGAACAAATGTTTGAAGTTGCTTTTTCACGACGAATATGTTGTTCTCTTGCTGTCAAAGTCAAAACATAGCAGCGTTTGCCATTGTTGTCGACAGTTTGTCCGACAATTCTTCCCGGCAATTTTCTTAAGAACTTTTCTGTTGTACACATAAATCCGAGGAGCGGTCCACCGAATTCTGTGGCAATTCCGAGTGCTTGTCCTTCGCCGATAACAACATCAGCGCCCATATCACCCGGTTTTTTCAAAATTCCCAAGCTGATCGGGTCAACCGCTGCGACAAACGATGCCTTCTTTGCGGTGTGGGTGATGTTTGCGCATTCTTCCAAATCTTCAATGATTCCGAAGAAGTTCGGGCTTTGAACCATAACGCAAGCCACGTCGTCATCAATCTTGTTCTTTAAATCTTCAATATCCGTAACTCCGTCCTTTTCGTTTATAAGAACTACTTCGATGCCTTGGCCCTTTGCATAGTTGTCCAAAACTTTTCTGGAGCTTGGATTCAATGTTTCACTTACTAATACTTTTTTCTTTTTATTGACAGATGCACACATTATCGCAGCTTCGATTACGGCATTTGAGTGGTCGTAAACTGAAGCGTTTGCAACTTCCATTCCGGTCAAATCGCATAGAAGCGTTTGGAACTCGAAAATATATTGCAAAGTTCCTTGCGAAACTTCAGGTTGATAAGGTGTGTATGAGGTTAAAAATTCCCCACGACTTACAAGCGGAGCTATGATGCTTGGAATGTAGTGATCATAAAGACCTGCGCCAAGGAATGTAGGAACATCCGCAGATGAAAGATTTTTCTTTGCAAGCTTTCCGATAATATTTCTTACTTCAATTTCGGATTTTGCTTTAGGCAAATTCAAATCTTCCTTCATTCTCATGCTTTCAGGAATATCTGAATATAGATCATCTACGCTTTCCAAACCGATAGCTTCGAGCATGCTCTTTATGTCGCTGTCAGTATGCGGTAGATATGGATGCATCCTATGCTTCCTCTTCTAAGAATTTTTCGTAATCTTCAGCTGACATAAGTTCATTTACGTCGTCAGCATTTTCCATCTTGATTTTGCAAATCCAAGCGTCATATGGCTTTTCATTGAGCATTTCAGGAGCGTCTTCGAGTTCTTCATTTACTTCGACAACTGTTCCTGCAACAGGTGCAAATAAGTCACTTGCAGCCTTTGTTGATTCGATTGCAGCAACTGAATCGCCTGCGTCAAATTCGTCGTCTTCGTCAGGCAATTCAACGTAAACGATTTCTCCCAAGTGATCTTGTGCGTAGTCGCAAAGACCTACATATGCTTCGTCGCCTTCAACTTTTAACCATTCGTGGTCCTTTGTGTAAAATAAATCCTTTTTAACTTCCATTGTAATCCTCCTTATATTGGCTTTTCGCCTAAATTATAACATCACAAACTATTTTGTGTGTTTGTTTCCTCTTGCTTCAAGAAATTTCTTTGAAATAATCTTTGCAGGTACCGGTTTGTTTCTGATCATAACGTCAAATGTGTTTCCAATACCCTTGTATTCTCTGTCGATTAAAGCGTTACCGATTCTTGTTCCGAGTGTCGGTGACAAATATCCGGTTGTAACATGTCCGATTTCTTTTCCGTCTTTTTCAATCTTGTATCCGACTCTTGGAATTCCACGTCCTTCAAGTTCGAAACCGACTAAAATTCTCTTCGGATCGGCAGCATATTCTTCAAGTGCCTTTCTTCCGTTGAAATCGTTGTCTGTCTTTAGGTCGACGAAGAATTTAAATCCTGCTTCAATCGGGTTGATGTCAGGACCGATTTCTTGTCCGTATAGCGGGAGTGATGCTTCAAAACGAAGTGTGTCTCTGCATCCAAGTCCGCAAGGAAGAAGATTTACATCCTTTCCTGCTTCAAGAACTGCGTCAAATACAGTTTTTATGGATTCCAAATCGGTGTAGATTTCAAATCCGTCTTCACCGGTGTATCCTGTTCTTGAAATGAGGCATTTCTTTCCTGCGATTTCAACTCCGTCTTTAAATGTGAAGAAAGTGATTTTTGACAAATCTTCGTCTGTCAATTTTTGAACAACTTCTTCAGCCTTTGGTCCTTGTACTGCAACTTGACCTGTTTCATCTGAAACATTTTTAACTTCAACGTCAAATTTTTTGGATTCTTCTAAAATCCATGCGAAATCTTTATCAGAATTTGCAGCGTTCACGACTAAATAATACTTTTCGTTATTATATCTATAAACCAATAAGTCGTCCACAACAAATCCGTTCGGTTCACACATAAATGTGTATTGTACTTGATTGTCCTTTTGACGGATGATGTCATTTGTCATCATAAAGCTTACAAACTTTTCGGCTTCCTTTCCGGTAACCCAAATTTCTCCCATGTGAGAAACATCAAAGATTCCGGCTCTTTCTCTTACAGCCTCATGTTCTTCTTTTAGTCCGCTGTACTCCACAGGAAGATCCCAACCGGCATATTCAGTCATATGCCCGCCAAGTCTTACATGAGCATCATAAAGCGGTGTTTTCTTTGCCATACAACCATCTCCTTATATCAAATTCAGTTCAAGCCGCAAAAAATTTCTCACTGCATTAAAGGGCTTGACACCTAACTTTATTATACCCTATTATGCAACTTAATTCAACAAAAAACCAAAAATAAAATACCTTTCACCGAATTAATTGCATCAAAAAAGCTCATCCGAAAATCGATGAGCCTTATCTTTTGAACACTCTAAAAAGTTCCTTCTTCCCCGAAGCTGTACTTGATAAATCTTCTCATAAGAATTTCAAGTATAATTCCCACAACTACAGCTTCGATAACAACTTTCGTCGCACGTCCGACGACAAGAGTTGTAAACGGCGTTCCATATAGTCCGTTTAGCCAATAGCTGTTAAGAATTAAATGGACAACTCCATAAACCAAAACAATTGACAAAATAATTGTGAGGTTGAGGTTCTTTTTCTTCTTTAGAAAATAGCATGCGACAAGTCCCGGAATAAGCCCAGTCAAAAGTGAGCTCATTGTGAAACCGAGGTGAAATTGTCCTCCCGCGTTTATCATAAAGCCGATTAAATCCGCACCGAGTCCCGAGATTGCTCCCAATAGCGGACCGAATGCAATTCCGACCATCAAAATCGGAAGCGGCCCTATGCCGATTCTCATCGATTCCGTCAGTTGCACTGAAAATAAACGTGTCAAGATGACAGAAAGCGCAGTCAAGACACCTGCCATGACTAAGTTCTTGGTAGTGAATTTCTTATTCATTTGTTTCCCCTTAAAAAAATATTTCAAAGTGGGCTTAGGGTGATACCCGAAGCGGTTGCGGTAAAGAACCGCAGTCAATAACTTTCGTTTAAGCTCGACAACCCATAGCTTAACACTTGACGCTCTTTACCTACTCTGATATTTGTATTATAATATAAATTAAAAGAAATTACAATGGAGGAACTATGAAAGATTTTGACAAATACATCGATTGGATGTACAAGCGAGATGAAAAAAAGGGAAAACACACCCTTAAAAATATACAAAAACTGCTCGAGGCTTTTGACAATCCGCAAGACAAGATTAAAGTCATTCACGTCGCCGGCACAAACGGAAAAGGAAGCACTTGTAACTTCCTTTCGAACACAATCTCAAAAACATCGAAAGTGGGGCTTTTTATTTCACCGTTTATGGAATGCATGACCGAATCTATCACGATAAACGGAGTGAAGATTTCCGAAGAAGACTTTGTAAAATACATCGAAATGTTTAAGCCCGTGCTTGAAAAGCTCGACGCCGAAGGATATAAAAACACATATTTCGAAGTTTTGACCGCGATTATGTACAAGTATTTTTACGACCAAAATGTTGACATCGCAATTGTTGAAGTAGGAATGGGCGGCACTTTGGACTCGACAAATATCGTAAAAAAACCGATCGCTTCAGTCATCGTCACAATCTCTATGGACCACGTGGGAATTCTTGGAAACACAATCGAAGAAATCGCGATGAACAAAGCGGGAATAATAAAAGAAGGCGCGCCGGTTTTCCTCTATCCGAAAGACGAACACCTCTACAAACTCTTTAAAGACGTCGCCGACTCGAAGCACGCTCCACTCTATACTTTCACGAAGGACGAAGTGAAAGTGCTTGAAACGAGCGACCATGAAAACGATTTCGACTTCAGAAACTACAAAAATATGCGCACAAGTCTTGTCGGCGTGCACCAATTTTACAACGCCGCACTTGCAATAACCGTGCTCGATTATTTTAAAGATATGTTCCACTTGAACAAAGAAATAATTAAAGAAGGGATTTTTACAAGCCACAACACCGGAAGGCTTGAGCTCATTTCAAAGTCGCCGAAAATTTTAGTCGACGGCTCACACAACAAAGAAGCGATGGATGCGCTTGTCGACTCCATCAAAGTTTTTAAATACAATCACCTCATTTTGGTGTTCAGCATTTTGAAGGACAAGGACTACGAATACGCGATAAAAGAGCTTTCAAAAATCACGGATAAATTTATCATAACCACAATCGACAATCCGGAACGAGCTTTCAAACTCTACGATTTGGAAAAAGAAGTGAAAAAAGTTCGAGATGACGTTGTCGCAATCGCCGACAGAGTTGAAGCTATAAACTATGCGACGACAATTGCCGAAGCGGACGATTTGATTCTCGTCTGCGGCTCGCTATATCTCGTAAGAGATGTTATAAAATTTGTAAAAAATAAATAATGAATAAAAAAAACATCGATTGAGACATAAAGTTTCATCGATGTTTTTCTATACATATTAAAAATTCTTTTTATCGTTTTTCGTCACGTCAACTGTTTTATTTTTAACCTCAACAATATAGTTGCAGTAGTTCATAATCTCGTTGTTGTGGCTTATGATAAAAATAATCTTGTCCTTGTTGTTTTCTAAAACCGCCGTCATAATTTCCGTTTCGGTTTCCTTGTCGAGTGAACTTGTCGGTTCATCTAAAATTACAATCTTTGCATTTTCGACAAAATATCTGGAAAGTGCAATTCTTTGTTTATCTCCACCGGATAAATTTGCTCCGTTTTCAATAATCATCTCATCCAAATTGTTGAACTTGGATAAAAATTTTAAATTTTCATAAACGCTTTTTTGAACCGGCTTTCTTCCGAAATTCAAATTGTTGTAAATAGTGTCGGAAATAATCGGCGTGTTTTGCGAATAATATGAAATGTTTTTTAAATATTCTACATTTTTTATTTTTTCAATCGGAATATCGTTTATATAAATGCCCTCGACGCTTCTGAATTTTGGAATCAATTTTACAAGAGTGCTCTTGCCCGTGCCGCTCTCACCCTTGATTCCGACAATATCGCCTTTCTTAAAACTCATATGAACATTGTTTAATAAATTTTTATCGTATATATCAACTGAATCTATGTCGAAACTTATGCTCCTGACGTCATCCGGCATATCCAAAGTTCCGTCTTCTTCGCGATTTTCTATCATTGTTTTTAAAAATTCATCCGCCGCTATAACATCGGCACTGCCCAAGTTTGTAAATGATAGACCCCTGATTGCATTTGAAAAATAAGGAAATACAAGCATTACATAAACAACGCCTCCAAATGCGTCCTTGTTTTTCAGTGCAAGCGCCGCCAAAAATACAATTGTAAGCGATTGAATGATTTGGTTTAAACCGATTAGAAGTCCTGAAACACCGTTTGCAACATAATTAACTTTTTTACGAACGCCCTCCGATTCTAAAATATTTTTCTTAATCATCGGCAACAGATTTTCATTTTCACTGTTTTGCTTTATAAAATCGACTTGTGATACAACGGAATGAATATTGCTTTGCGACTTGGAACTTGCCTGTCTGAGTTTTACGGACAATTGCGCAAGTTTTTTGTTCAAAAGCTTAAACCCGAAATAATGAATCGGCAATGTTATAAACATCAAAAGTGCAGCAATATGATTTAAAGTGAACGAAATATATATACTTACAATAATCGTTGCAATATTAACTATAAGACTCGGAATTACATCAAAATACAATCCCGCGTATGCATCGGCCGCGTTCCACACGAGGTCTCTTATTGCAGTTGGCCCTTCTTCTATGTATTTATCATAATTGAGTCTGAATACATCTGCATATAAAATTTCAGCGGCTCTTCCGTGGTATTGTTGAATCAACCCATTTTTTATAAAAACTGAAATAAATTCTACCAAATATCCCGCCGCAAGTAGAAGTATAACCTTTACTATATCACTTGCTCCAATAGTTCCGACATTCTCAACCACATTGTTCAAAGTTATCGGTGCGATGACAAAAAGAATCGCGGACAATAAACTTAAGAATAACAGTAAAACAAATCCCCATTTGTTCACTATTTTAAGCATTTCTTTCTTTTGTAATTTTAATTCTTTATCCTGCATTTTCTATTCATCCTTTCTTTATGTATTAACATATTATCCCTCCTTAAATATTAAGAATTTAAATAAAATCTATTATTTAATCCCTTATCCTTATTGTAATACTTTATTTAGTTTATGTCAATATAAAATGCCGATTTGTTTTTTTTGCGAAATATATAACATATTTTATTAATTCAAATTTTCATATGTAACAAAAAACCTTGTAATCGTTAAAATTACAAGGTTTATATTTTTTATAGTATTTCGAAAACCTAACGTTTTGAGAATTGTGTAGATTTTCTTGCCTTTTTGAAACCGTATTTCTTTCTTTCCTTCATTCTCGGGTCTCTTGTTAAGAAACCTGCTTGTTTCAATGAAGCACGAAGTTCAGGATCTGCTTCTAAAAGTGCACGGCTGATTGCATGTCTTACAGCGCCTGCTTGTCCTGACTTTCCGCCGCCGCGAACGTTGATTTTAACGTCGTATTTACCTTCTGTTTCGGTCAATACAAATGGGCTCTTAGCAAGTCTTCTCAATGTGTCAAGGTCAAAATATTCATCAACAGGTTTGCCGTTAACAAAAAACATTCCTTTGCCTTCTGTTAAAATAGCACGAGCTGTTGAAGTTTTTCTTCTACCAACTGATTGATACATTATCTGTTACCCCCTTTGATTTCATAAACTTCAGGTTTTTGAGCTTCATGTCCGTGTTCAGTTCCGCTGTATACACGTAATTTTTTGAGCATTTGTCTTCCGAGTGAGTTCTTTGGAAGCATTCCCTTTACTGCGATCATAAGAGCTTTTTCCGGGTTGTTTGCCATCATAGTTCTATAATCAACAGATTTTAATCCTCCCGGATATCCTGTGTGCCAGTAATATCTCTTTTGGTCAAGTTTCTTTCCTGTAAGTCTCATCTTGTCAGCGTTGATTACGATTACATAATCTCCTGTGTCAACGTGCGGGGTATAAATCGGTTTGTTTTTTCCGCGAAGAATCGTTGCAACTTCTGTAGCAAGACGACCGAGAACCAATCCGTCGGCGTCAATAACAAGCCACTTGCGCTCGATTTCTTGCGGTTTAGCCATAAATGATTTCATATTAATTTTCATTCCTTTCGAGCATTTTGTAGCGTTTATTAAGACAGGTTTCCGGGTCCTTTCTTAAAAAACAGTCTGCATATATTTTATATCTTCATAAACTAAATGTCAAGGGTTTTTGAGTGATTTTTTAAAAAGTTTTTTATTGTAACATTTACGCCCTATTTTCGCCTTGAAATAAGTTTTTAAAAATTTTATAATTATTTGGGTGGTATAATGTTTGAATTACTAAATTATGAAGAAACAACAAAGGACGATTTGTTCATTGATGTGAGAAGCAGGGGTGAGTTTGACGATTTTCACATTCCCGGCTCGATAAATTTTCCCGTTTTAAACGACGAGGAAAGAAAAATCGTCGGCACTTTGTACGACAACGGCTCGAAGAGAGAAGCCAAAAGAAGTGCAATACGATTTGTTTCGGCAAAGCTTTTGGAACTCGAGGATTTAATTTATAAACATCGCGACCGTCGAATAATTTTTACATGCGCAAGGGGCGGATACCGCTCAAAAACTATTGCGTCACTTTTTTTCACTCTCGGCTACAATGTCTACAAATTAAAGGGCGGTATAAAGTCCTACAGACACTATATAAACGAGAAATTACCCGAAAAATTATCGAAAATTTCTCTCGTAACTCTCTATGCTCCGACGGGTTCCGGAAAAACCGAAATCCTTCATCTTTTAAATTCGAGAAACATTCCGATTATTGACCTCGAAAATCTCGCGAATCATATGGGTTCGACTTTGGGCGGAGTCGGTCTTGGAAAAGCAAACTCGCAAAAGATGTTTGAATCACTTCTCTTTGAGGCGATTGACGACGAGCCGAAAACCTATTTCATCGAAGGCGAAAGTAAAAGAATCGGAAATATTGTTATGCAGGATTTGTTGTACGAAAAAATTCTCGAGTCAAAAAAGATTTATCTCGAGACTCCGATGAGTGCGCGAATTGAAAGGCTCAAACAAACATATGCAAAGCCGGAACTTATAGAGGAACTCGAAGCGGCTATCGAAAATCTTTCGAAATATCTCGGAAAGGAAACGAGAGCGGCTGTCGAAGAAAATATGATTTTAAAAAATTATGACGAGGTTGCAAGGCTTCTTTGCGAAAAGTATTACGACCACAACTACAGATTCAAAGCTGACGAGAAAACTTTATTCATAGAAAACGACGATATAGTGAAAACGGCTTCGACTCTTTTGGAGTTCTATGAACGTGAAATCGTCAAATAATATAATTTTTATTTTTAATAAAATGTGCGTGAAAATGCTTGACAAACGGATAAGTATGATATATAATCTTTAATGAATACCGCGGCAAATCCAATTTTAGGAAAGGTGATTCAAAAAATGAGTAGTTTAAAAGGAGCCAGAGTAAAGATTGTAAGAAGACTCGGTCTCAATGTTTTCAATCTTCCAAAGGCTAACAAAGGAATGAAAAAAGGAGCAGCCAGAAGCGACAAAAAGCTTTCAACATACGGCGAACAACTCCTCGAAAAACAAAGATTAAGAGCATATTATCAAGTACCTGAAAATCAATTGAAGGCATACTTCGATAAGGCTAGAAAATCAAAAGAACAAACAGGTCACGCACTTGTAAAATTGCTTGAAACAAGACTCGACAACATGGTTTATCGTGCAGGTTTCGCTTCAAGTATCAGACAAGCAAGACAAATGGTTGTTCACGGACACATTTTAGTAAACGGCAAAAAAGTTGACCGTCCAAGCTTCCAAGTTCAAGTTGGCGACGAATTGACATTAAAAGAAAAGAGCCGTTCAAACGAAATGTTCAAAGACAACTTTGCTGTTGGTGGAAACAGCCCATACCCTTACATTTCAAAGGACGAAAACAAATTCTCAGCTAAATTGGTTAAAATGCCTGAAAGAGAAGAAGTTCCTATTGAAATCGAAGACGTATTTGTTGTCGAATATTATTCACACTAGAAACTTTAAAGATCCCGTTCGGGGTCTTTTTTGTTGCAATAAAAAAGGATACCTCTTTTAGTATCCCAAGTTTGGAAAATCAAGTTCCGGATAATTCGTTATTACTCCGTCGAGTCCAATTTGAATCGACGTTTCGTAAACTTCTTTGTAGTTTATTGTCCAAGCATTCACTTGTATATTGTTTTCGTGTAAATCCTCAAGCATTTTTTTGTTCACCGAGCTAAACACCGGATGATAAAATTGAAAACCGTATTGTTTCAAATATTTTTCCGGACTTATGAGAGTCGAGCCCGTGAGCGCTCCCAAAGGAATTTCCGAATCGATTTCCTTCATTTTTAAAAGGCTGTAGTGGTTGAAACTAGAAACCAAAAGTCTGTCGAGCATATCGTTTTTCTTAAATGCGTCGTACACTTTCTGTTCAATTCCCTGATAGAGAAAAACTCCCGTTTTAAGTTCGATATTGCTGACAAGTCTTGAATATTTAAAAATTTCTATATATTCATCAAGAGTTATCGGGCTTTCGCCGTTTTCATATTTCAAACTTTTGAGTTCATCAAGTGTGAGGTCTTTTACAAAAGCGTCCTTGTTTAAAAGGCGTTTTAGATATTCGTCGTGAATTATCACCGGCACCCCGTCTTTTGTGAGCTGCACGTCGGTTTCAATTCCGAATATATCGAGTTCTAAACATTTCTTAAATGCCTCGCTCGAGTTTTCAAAAAACTTGCCGCTATATCCCCTGTGGGCATAAATTTTTGCCATAAACATCCTCCTTTACATATTGAAGCAATTCTTCCGGTCTATCTAATATTATAGCACTTTTTTCCAAATACTCCACAGTTCCCCAGCTGCAGTAGCAGAAGTCTATACCGGCGTCAATCGCAGCCATATGGTCGGTGATTGCGTTTCCCACAAATAGCACCTCGTCTTTTTCAAGCTTCATCATGTCCATATATTTTAAAAGCATCTCGCCCGACGGCTTCGGATTTAAAACCATGTCCGCATGCACAACCGTTTCGATATATTTTTGAAGACCGTATCCGTTTAAAGCCATTTCCGCCGCTTCAGCATTTCTGTTTGTTGCCATCGCCTGGTGGATGCCGAGCTTTTTTACCGCTCTTAAAAGATTCATAACTCCGTCGAAAGGTTTTATAGAATCGTCAATTTCCTTGTACATATTTTCAATTCTTTTGAGATTTCCCTCTTCGATATTGAGATTAAACATTTTAAAACTTTCGATTTGCGTTTGATGAAAAACTTTTTCCATCTCGCCTTCCGTGAGTTTTCTTCCAATCATATACTCATATGTTTCAATCGTCACATTTTTCGAATCGAGAAGAGTTCCGTCGCAGTCGTATATTATCGCCTTGTACATTTTGTTCTCCTAAAGTCCCGACGGAAAAACAATCGTCTCTTCCGTAGCTTTGTCGAAAATATAAAGTCTGTCCACATTCGGCAGCACTTTATAAACTCTCTCCTCATAAATGCTGTCTTCCGGGTCAAACCTCATAACGAGTTTCTCTCCGTCGTAATATGTGTAGCAAAAAAGATCGCTTCCCATATATTCCACATTCGAAAAGAGTACTTCCACTCCGTCTTCGTCTAGGACAAAGTCTTCCGAGCGAACGCCGAGATAAACCTCTTTTTTATCGAAATTGTCGAGTGCCGTCGAATAATATTTCGGCAAGTTTATATATTTTCCCAAAAAGTTTATTTGATATTTGTCGTTCACTTTTTTTATTTCACTTTTTACAATATTCATTTGAGGACTTCCGATAAACTCTGCGATAAATTTGTTTTTCGGTTTGTTGTAGAGATTAATCGGCGTGTCAAACTGCTCAAGAACACCTTTATTTAAAACCGCAATCCTGTCTCCCATTGTCATCGCTTCGGTTTGGTCGTGCGTGACGTAGATGAATGTTGTGTCCAGTTCTTTGTGAAGTTTTACAATCTCAGTGCGCATTTCAACTCTCAGTTTCGCGTCGAGGTTTGAAAGCGGTTCGTCCAATAGAAAAACTTTCGGCTTTCTTACCATTGCGCGTCCGAGTGCAACTCTTTGGCGTTGTCCTCCCGAAAGCTCGCTCGGCTTTCTTTCGAGCAAATCGGAAATTTGAAGAGTTTTTGCAATTCTTTCAACTTTTTCCTTGATTTCTTCTTTCGGCACCTTTTGCATTTTGAGCGCAAAGCCCATATTGTCCCTTATAGTCATGTGCGGATAGAGTGCATAGTTTTGGAAAACCATTGCAATGTCACGGTCTTTTGCCTCGATATCGTTCACCGCATTCTCACCGATAAAAAGTGTGCCGTCCGAAATATCTTCGAGGCCTGCAATCATTCTTAGAGTCGTGGACTTGCCGCAACCCGACGGTCCGACGAGCACGACGAACTCCTTGTCTTCGATGTTTAAATTTAAATCGTTCACAGCGACATATCCGTCTTCATATTTTTTCGTTATATTTTTAAATTTTACTTCTGCCATATTTACCTAACCTTTCACAGAGCCTGCCGTAAGTCCCTTAATCATATTCTTTTGCGCGAAAAGGAATATCATAAGCGACGGAATCATACAAACTACAACTCCCGCAATCATCAAAACCATCGACTGTGAATCCACTGCATTAAGCATGGAAATTCCGATTTGAACCGTTCTATATTTGTCGAGTCCCGTAATGAGAAGCGGCCACATATACATATTCCATGCACCCAAAAATGAGGAAACGCTAAGAGCTGCAATTGTCGGTCTTGAGAGCGGAATTAAAATGTTTAAAACGAATCTAAAATTCGAGCAACCGTCAATTTTTGCAGCTTCGTATATTTCCTTCGGGAAGGATCTAAACGACTGTCTGAACAAAAATATTCCCATCGCGGTTGTGAGATATGGAAGCACGAGTCCCAAAAACGAATCTCTAAGGCCCCAACCCGACACCATCAAAAAGTTCGAAATGATTGTAGCTTCTCCCGGAATCATCATCGTCGACATTATTATCGCAAAGAGAACCGATGCCCCTTTGAATTTTAAAAAGTGAAATGCAAATGCCGCAAGAATCGCTGTAAAAACTTGTGAAACCGTTATTATTACGGAAACTATAATCGAGTTTAATATATATCTTGAGATCGGTGCCGTTTTAAACACGTTCACAAAGTTCATCAAAGTCGGCTTTTGTGGAAGAAGACTTATGTCTTTTGTGAAAATTTCACTCGGGTCTTTTATCGCCATCAAAAATGCATAGATTATCGGAAACAGTACAACTGTAACGACGATAATATTCAAAAGCATGAGAAGCGCTTTTTTAAAATCGAAGCGAAAAGACTTGTTTCTTTTTATATTTATATTTTCTCTTTCGAGTACCTTTTGCATAAAATCACCTTTCTGCAAGAGACTTACCGCCTCTGTTTGTCTTAAACAAAATTATCGTAAAAATCATTACAATAAAAAATAAAACTATGGACTCCGCCGAAGCATATCCATATTTATAGTTTTCAAACGCATTTTTATAGATGTCGTGAACTATAACATTTGTCGATTCGCCCGGTCCGCCCATTGTGAGCAGTTTTATCTGTGCGAACGATTGAAATGCGTTAATTACATTTGTGACAATTACAAAAAACATTATCGGTTTCAAGGACGGCAAAGTTATATATCTGAATTTTTGAAAGCCGTTCGCTCCGTCGATGCTTGCGCTCTCGTATAGCGAAGAGTCGATTGCGGCGAGTCCGGCGCTCAAATATAGAAAATTCATCCCCGAATTTAGCCATGCCGTAAGAACGCTCACCGATATGAGTGCCATTGTCGGGTCTTCGAGCCAACTTATGTCGGAGCCGAAAATTAGATTCAAAGCTCCGATACTTCTGTTTAACATAACTTTAAACACAAGCGCCATGCCCGAAGAGGCGATTGCCATCGGAAGGCTGTATGCCGCCGAGAAAATTTTGATCCCCGGAAAACTTCTTTGACAAAGAAGCGCGGTCATAAAGCCTAGTCCGACGCCCACCAACACAACTATTAACACATACATGAAGGTCACAACGAGACTGTTATAAAATGACGGCGATGTGAAAAGCGTCGTGTAGTTCTCAAGCCCTATAAAGAGATTGCTGTTTCCCATTCTGTCCGTCAAAAAAAGACTTCTGTAAATAGTTTTTATGAACGGATAGAATGTGAAGACGAGAAATCCGATCATCGCCGGCATAATATAAGCATATGCGGATTTTGTGTATTTGTTTTTGCTGTTCATCGCTATTTCTTGTTTGCCCTGTTGTAGTCGTTTATCGCGGAGTCAATATCCTTTTGCATTGCTTCCGCCGCTTCCTTCGGAGTCTTGACGCCGTTTAGCATATCTTCAACATATTTTTCAAACACTTGTCTGCTTTCTTGATAAACTGCACAGATTGCTCCTTGGCTTTCCGGAGTTGAGTCGTGAAGTTGGTCGATTGCAGTTTGAAATTGCGGGAATTTCTTGATATTTTCTTTAAACACATCTTCGTCGTGTGCTTTCACATTTACAGGGAAATATCCGCTGTTTGCGTTCCAATATGCTTGTGATTTTGGAGAAACCATATATGAAATGAAATCCCATGCACCGGCTTTTCTTTCGTCGCTTCCTGAGTCTATCATATAAAGCGATGCACCGCCGATCGAAACCATTCCCTTGTCGTCTTTATTAACTGCAGGATAATATGCAGTTCCAACTTCGAATTTATCTCCGACTTCTTGCAAAATTCCTGCAAGTGATGCTGTCGAGCCGAAAGTCATTGCCGAAACTCCCGAAACGAATTCTTGTTTTCCACCGGTTCTTCCGACGTTTGGAGCAATGCCCTTGTCGGCAAGTTCTTTCCATCTTTCGAGAATATTTTCCATTCCTCCGTTTTCAACAAATACTGTCTTTGTAGGATTGCCGCCTCTTCCATTGTTCATATCGAAAAGCGGTTTTTCTTGTTTTAACATAAATTGGTCTACCCACCAGCCGTAAATCGACATACTGAGCGGCATCTCAACACCTTTTGCCTTAAGTTTTTCTCCGACTTCAACCATTTCTTCAAGGCTCTTCGGCACTTCTGTAATTCCCGCCTTTTCGAACATATCCTTGTTATAATAAAGAAGCGGCGTCGATGAGTTAAAAGGCATCGAGTTCAACTTTCCGTCGATTGTATAGTATGCCAAAAGATTCGGCTCCAAATCTGCTGTGTTGAAATTTGTCTTGTCGATCATTTCTTGAACCGGTGTGATTAGACCTGAATCAATCATAAATCTTGCACCCAATTCAAAAACTTGTACTATATCAACATCAAGAGCGCTGCCCGACGATGCCGATCTTAATTTTGTAAGAGCGTCGTCATATTCGCCTTGGAATTCAGCTTTTACTAAATACTTATCTTGAGATGCGTTGTAATCTTGAACCATCTTGTCAATTGCTTCGTTTAAGTTTCCACCCATGGAGTGCCAAAATGTTATTACGGTTCTTCCATCTTCTTTTGTTGCACTTCCTGACTTTTTGCAACCTGCTGTAAGAAGCATTGCAAATACAATTAATAAAATTAAAATTCTTTGTTTCATAATTACCTCCTTGAAACTAATTTTCATTATAGCGAGCCATTGTTTTTGTAATATTTGCAGGTTGTAAAATGTAAATAAAAAAATAATAAAGAATAGCATACAAGAATAAATATATTTAATAAAGAAATTTAAATCACAAAAAAAAGAGCCTTATAAAAAGGCTCCTGTTAAACGACAACTTGTGTCGTCGGTATGTACCTACTATTCACAAGGTACACATGATCCTGTTGGGCAAACGTCTGCACAGTTTCCGCATCCGATGCACTTTTCACCGTCAATTGAGTAAATGTCGCCTTCTGAAATTGCGTCTACAGGGCATTCAGGTTGACATTGACCGCAAGCGATGCAATCATCTGTAATATGATATGTCATAGTTGTTCCTCCTTTATATTTTGAAATGAGATATCTCATCCCATCTAAATACATTATACCACACTTTCATAAAAATTACACAGTTTTATATAAAATAATGATAAAAAAGCGTAATCTTTTGAGTATATGTGAGTCAAGTTACGTATAAAGAGTGATTCCCGTCACTATTTAAAGTTTTATTCTTAATATTAATTCACTTTTTAATGAGCTAAATTAAATCCATTTTGAAACTCACAACCAAATGTATTAAAATGATAAACACATATCCAAAATCCCCGCTGGTTTATTTATTACTATATTTATGTTAAAATATATAAGGTGTTTTTTATGAGAATGAGAAAAAAATGGTGGGCAGTGCCCACGCTACTTGACAGCGGCAAGGCGTTCTTTTGGCCTGAGGAAAACAAAGGTCGTTGGAGCGAAAAATTTAACAATGAAAATCCGATTCACCTTGATATAGGTTGCGGAAGCGGCGGATACTGTCTTGCTCTTGCGCGAAAAGACAAGAATAGAAATTTTGTACTTTGGGACAAGGAAGCTGGCGTTTTGGTTTATGCGCTCGACGAACTTTTGGAATCAAAAGTGGAAAATGCGCTAATCATTCCGCGTGAAATCGACCATGTTGAAAATATTTTTGCAGAAAACGAAATCGATTCAATCACGATTCACTTTCCGAACCCTTGGCCGAAAAACAGACAAAACAACAGACGTCTAACCTATCCATCGAGGCTTTTAAAATACAAAAATATTTTAAAACCGGACGGCGAAATCGACTTTAGAACCGACGACGACGAACTTTATGTGGACACTCTTTCCTACATCGAAGAAGTGGGCGGCATAATTCTCGAGCAGTCGGACGACGCTCCGCCGACAACTCCCATAAGCCACTATGAGGAAAGATTTAGAGAAAACGGCGTTAAAATAAAATATATAAGATTTAAATTCTAAACAAAAACAGGGCTCTTTCGAGTCCTGTTATTTTTATGTTTTGAATTCATCAATCGTGTTATATAAATTCACATAAACATTTTTCAATTTTCTTCCGCATAAAAATTACATATAATAAAAGTTTCTTCTATAAATATCCGCCGTCAACTCTGAGATTCGCTCCCGAAATATACGAAGCTTCGTCGCTGCAAAGAAAATAAATCGCGTTCGAAACGTCGGTCGCCTCTCCCGCTCTTAGAAGCGGAATTTCCGAAACGAAAAGGTCTCTGTCTTCCACTTTTATATTGTCATTCATCGCCGTGTTTATAAAACCGGGACTCACGCTGTTCACTCTGATGTTCGACGGTCCGAGTTCTTTCGAGAGACTGTTTGAAAAAGCAATGATACCGCCCTTTGTTGCGGAGTAAACCGACTCGCACGACGACCCCGTGATTCCCCACATCGAAGAGATGAAAATTATAACTCCGGATTTTTTCTCGATCATCTTTCCCACAAGTTTTTGCGTGATTAAAATCGGGGACTTCAAATTGACATTTATAATCTTTGAAATGTCCTCGACTTTCGTGTGGTTAATCGTGTCGACAACGCTTATTCCGGCGCTGTGGATTATGATGTCGAGCTTTTTATATGCGCCGTCGATTTCTTTTAAAAACTCGTCAACGCTCTTTTCATCAGAAAGGTCCGCCTTGTAGGAATCGATTCTATACGGAAACTCTTCCTTCAAACTTTCAATTTTTTGAGCGTGCGCATTGTATTGAAGAATCATTTTCGCATCGCTATTTTCCAAAAATTTTCTCGCAATCGCGTATCCGATTCCCCCGCTCGCTCCGGTCAAAAGTATATTCTTCATGCTCTTTTCACAAAATCCTCAAAAATCTTTTCGAACTCTTTGTATCTATAAATCATCATTTCGGGATGAAATTGAACGAGATGAATATATCTCTCGCCCGTCCACTCCATCGACTCGACAATACCGTCTTTTGCGCGAGACGTAACTTTAAATCCGTCCGCTACATCCTTTATCGCCTGGTGGTGGTAGGAGTTTACAATCGTTTCTTCCCCGAAAATATCGAACATAATCGAATCCTTTTCAATTGAAATCGAGTGTGTGCCGTCCGTAATATTTTGAGGATTGTTGTGATTTAAATTGAATCCCGCCGTTTTCATATCCTGATAAAGACTTCCACCGTAGACCGAATTTATGAGCTGCATCCCTCTGCAAATTCCCAAAATCGGTTTATTTATATCCCTGATTTTTTCCAAAAGTTTTAATTCGAATTCGTCCCTTTCAAAAGAATATTTCTTGGTTTCAAGAATCATCTCTTCGTTATAAATCCTCGGATTTATGTCGACGCCGCCCGTAAAAAGAAATCCGTCGCACATCTCAACATATGAATCAATTAAATCGTCGTCTAAAATATTCGGCACAATCACGGGAACGCCGCCCGCTCTTCTTATCGCTTCGCTATACGCAATCGGTACAAGCGTGTTCCATTTGTCGTCTTCAGCATAGAGCATGCCCGTGCTAATCAATATTTTTTTCATAAACTTCTTCCTTCGCCTTTACAAACAAAACAATTCCAAGTATAAAGAGCGGAATCGAGAGCCATTGTGACGTTGAGAATGCTCCGTAGATTCCTCTGATTTCGTCGCCTCTGAAAAATTCCAAAATAAATCTTCCGATTGAGTACATAATTAAATAGAGTCCGAAAATTCTGCCCGGTCGTTTATTCTTTTTGGAATAAATCAAAAGTGTCGCAACGATAATCAGATTTCCGACAACTCCGAAAAGCTGTGTCGGTAAAACCGAAACGCCCGCCGGTGCAAGTCCGCCCTTTGGAAATTCAACCGCAATGCACGAGTCGGATGCTCTTCCGTAGCAACATCCCGCAAAAAAGCAACCCACTCTTCCGAACATTTGTAAAATCGGCATTGAAATTGCAAATATATCCAAAAGTTTCATCGGTTTTATGTGTTTGTATTTCTTTAAAAACATAACCACTCCGATTCCGGCTCCAATAAGTCCGCCCAAAAAGACCATGCCCCCGCTAAACGAGTATTGCAATCTTTGAAGAAACGGGTAATTCGAATCGAAAAGTATCATAAAACTTGACGGGTCCGTAATCCAATAAAGAATTTTTGCTCCCGCTCCTCCGACAAGAAGCGCATAAATCATTGCGCTAAGCGCCGTGTCGAAGTCGAGCTCCTTATAATATTTCTGATATCTCAAATAGAGCATTATAAAACAAAGCCCTATTGCTATAAAAAAACCATATGCCGGGATCTTAGCTCCCAGCACATTAAAAAACATTTTCAAAACTTAAAACCTCCAGCTGCCTCTAAACTGTCTCATCATATCATTCATAGGTCTATATCCGTATCCTCTGCATCCGAGGCATGAAACGCACGAAATGCATGTCACAAAAAATATCGTTCCCAATATTATTCCAATGAGCCCGAGTGTCTTTCCAACTTGCGCCGCCGAATTCTTTCTGTCGACATACATGGCTTTGTTTCCTCTGGTCCATGCTACTGCCCCGAAAATTATGGCAAGTATACCGCTTCTCATAAAAATTACAAGAAATATGGACACAACTCCGAAAATAAATGAAAGAAGCGCATCGTCGTTCGGCGTTTTGCCGATTCTGTCTTCATCAATAATTTCGTCATCGGGTCCGTCATAATAAAAATCGTCCTTCAAAATTCAAACCTCCAATCTTAATTTATTTTTACCCGAATTTGGATAAAATAAGCACAACAACCGCCAATGTTGACAATTGAATGAATCTATACTATATTATAATATATATATTGTTAAAAATAAAGGAGAATGTTTAATATTATGGAGACGTTGTTTTTGGAGGGAACCGACGGACATAAAATTCCCGTCTACTGCAGTAGAATTGACGACGAAAAATTTACAGTCCAAATTGTTCACGGACTTTTTGACAGCAGCGACAGATATTTCGACCTTATGGAAGATTTGAATAAAATGGGAGCATCCGCTGCAATCATGGATATGAGAGGACACAAGCGCGCAATTGAAAACGCTTCGGAGTCTCTGTATTTGGGAGAATTTAACGGTTGGAACAATGCGACCGACGACATTCACGTTTTGAATTCGTATTTGCGTCAAAAAAACAAGCCGAATTTTCTTATAGGAAACGGAATCGGAAGCGATTTACTTCGAACATATGCGCTGAAATATGGTCACGAAACCGACGGAATTGTACTTGTTTCTGCCGGAAAATATATTGGAACTGTTCGATATAATATATACAGCAAAATTTTAAGTTTTTTAATTTCAAACAAGGGCGAAACTTATCGCTCGAAAAAAATTGCCGACAAGGCGCTCAAAGATTTGAACAAACCTTTTATAAAAAATTCGATGTTTTCTTATATGACCTCCGATTTATATGAGGAGGAAAAGATAAATAAAAATCCGTTTATGAAAGGCGTGCCGACAGTTGAAATGTGGCGCTCTATTCTCTTTGCAAAGAAAAAAATTCAAGACGAGAATGCGCAAAAATATATTCCGGACGAACTTCCGCTTCTTTTTGTGGTGGGAGAAAATGACAGCGTCGGCGGCGGAATTAAAAAACAGGAAGCGCTTGTCGACTTCTACACAAGTATGGGAAAAAACGCTGAGCTCAGAATCATAAAGGATGGACGCTTCGACCTCTATCATGACAAAACAAAGGAAATTTATTTAGAAATGTTGAGGGATTTTTTTGACACAACCATTTTACAAAGACGACCTGACAAAAATTCACAAAGATAATTTCAAATTAATTGCACTCTTTTTCAGCCTTGCAATGATGTATAACTTTACAAATGTCAAACCGGTAAATCCGATTGATTTAAGCTTCTGGCTCGACGATCAAATAAAGCTGATGCCGTGGACGGTTCTCATTTACCATTCGTGGTATCCGACACTTTATTTAATAATGTACTTTTTAAAAGATGACAAATACGACCGCGAATATATAATGGCGCTCTTTATTGTGAAATATCTATGTATTTTAACATTCATTTTGCTGCCGAGTGTCGTGAGCATAAGAGATGAAATTGTTCCGAGAACTTTTTATGAAAAACTTATAATGCTCACCTATAAAATGGACAATCCGTACAACGGTTTTCCATCTTCACACGTCGCGTGCGCTACAATCGCATATCATTACACAAACAACAAAGGCTTTGTCGGAAAATTTTTCCAAGTCCAAATGGTACTTATTATTCTTGCGACAATGACTACAAAACAACATATCGTCGCCGACTGCATCGGTGGAATTTTATACGCATATGTAGTTTTAAATTTTATTATTCCGAAACTTCGAGAATATGATTTAACACTTTTCGACCCGACTATCTAGCCGGGTTTTTTATTTGTATTTATTTTATATAAAATTATCTTGTGCTAAAGTGACAGTTTACAGATAAATTAAAATATGTTATAATAAAGTGTATAAAGGAGGGTTACATGATAGGTATAATAGAAAATTTTACAACCTTTTTATGGGATAACATGATTGCATACATGCTGATTGCAGTCGGAATTCTTTACACACTTCGACTGCGATTGCCACAGATATCACGTTTACCAAATATTTTTAAGGAAACATTCGGAGACCTTTTTAAAAAAAGCGAAAAGAAAGAAGGCGAAGTCAGTTCGTTCCAAGCTTTGGCAACTGCGGTTGCTTCGCAAGTCGGAACCGGAAACATCGGAGGCGTTGCGAGTGCAATAATGGTCGGAGGACCGGGCGCTGTGTTTTGGATGTGGATTTCAGGACTTCTCGGTATGAGCACAATCTTTGCGGAAGCGGTGCTTGCGCAAGTCTATAGAGAAGAACGAAACGGCGAACAATACGGCGGACCGGCATACTATCTTTCAAACGGTCTTAAGAATAAAAAAATAGGAAAAATATTAGCAACACTTTTTTCAATATTCATAATTATTGCTTTGGGACTCGTCGGCAATATGGTTCAATCGAATTCGATTTCCCTTTCACTTAAAAACGGATTCGGAATCGCGCCGATCATCACGGGCATTGTGCTTGCAGTTATTGTAGGTCTAATCGTGCTCGGAGGGGTTCAAAGAATATCAAAAATCGCAGAAACAATAGTTCCTGTTATGGCGGTTGTTTATATTCTTGCAAGCATCGGAGTCGTCGTAAAATTCCACGACCAATTCATCCCTGTTATAAAAGCAATATTCACCGCCGCTTTCTCGAGCAAAGCTGTTCTTGGAGGCATGGTCGGTATTTCGATGAAGACGGCAATGAGACTCGGACTTCAAAGGGGACTTTTCTCCAACGAAGCCGGTATGGGTTCCACCCCGCACGCTCACGCCGTTGCGGATGCTCCACATCCCGTCAACCAAGGTTTTGTAGCTATGGCTGGAGTTATCATCGGTACATTCTTTATTTGTACACTCACCGCATTTGTAATTTTGGTTACAAGTGCTCACATCGAATCGGCAAATCTCGGTCTTGAAACCGTCGAAGTCACACAACTCGGTTTTAATATCGCTTTCGGAAATGCCGGCACAATATTCCTTGCGATTGCACTTGCATTCTTTGCGTTCACAACCATAATCGGTTGGTACTATTTCGGTGAAAGTAATGTTGTTTACTTATTTGGAAGAAAAACTCTTCCGGTCTACAGAATTGTTGCAATATTGTTTGTTACTCTCGGCACAATTGTACCCGTGGGAACAGTTTGGCTCTTCAGCGACTTGTTCAATGCGCTCATGGTCATTCCGAACCTCATAGGTCTGGTTGCTCTTTCGGGAGTTGTCGTCAAAAAATATGACGAATGGAATAAGAAGCTTTAACTTTATTTGATTTATCATTTTAGGGAGGTATGGCATGATAGATACAATTAAAACCATTTCAAACTTTTTATGGGACAACATGGTAGTTTATCTACTTTTAATCGTCGGTCTTTACTACACCGTAAAGCTTGGATTTCCCCAATTCACAAAATTGGGAAGAGGCTTTAAAGAAGCCTTTAAAAATATATATTTAAAAGACGGTCGCGAAAAAGACCACGTAACTTCTTTCCAAGCTCTTGCAGTTTCTCTTGCAGCGCAAATCGGAACCGGTAACATAAGCGGTATCGCAAGTGCTATAATGGTCGGAGGACCGGGCGCTATCTTTTGGATGTGGATCTCGGGAATCCTCGGCATGGGAACGATTTTCGGAGAAGCTGTGCTTGCTCAAACCTACAGAGAAAAGAAAGACGGCGAAGTTTACGGGGGCCCTGCTTACTATCTTTCAAAAGGCATGAAAAATAAAAAACTTGGAAAAATCCTCGCTTCAATATTTGCCGTCCTTATTGTAATCTCTCTCGGCATTATCGGAAACATGGTTCAATCAAACTCCATTTCCGCATCGATGAGCGAAGGCTTCGGCATAAAACCGATTGTCACAGGTATAGTTCTTGCAGCACTTGTCGCAATAATAATTTCGGGCGGCATAAAGAGAATTTCAAAAGTTGCTGAACTCATCATTCCGGTTATGATCTTAATATATATCGGAGTCGGCATTGTGATTCTTGCAAAATTCAGTGGCGAAATCCTTCCGGCGTTCAAATCGATCTTCACATCCGCATTTTCCGCACAAGCGGCGCTCGGCGGTGCAATCGGTATAAGCGTCAAAGAAGCGGTCAGACTAGGAATTCAAAGGGGACTTTTCTCAAACGAAGCCGGAATGGGTGCAACACCGCAAGCAAACGCAATTGCAGAAGTTGACCACCCTGTAAAACAAGGACTCGTTGCAATGGTGAGCGTTGTTATCGACACAATCATAATTTCTACAATCACTGCACTCATAATTCTTGTAACAAACGCACACACAGCGCTCGATGCTACTATGAACCCAATTTCCGTAACGCAAAAAGGATTCGAACTTGCACTTGGAGACACGGGAACCGCATTCTTAGGAATTCTACTTCTCTTCTTTGCATACACCACAATGCTCGGCTGGTACTACTACGGCGAAAGCAACATCGTCTATCTCTTCGGAAAAAAAGCGGTTGTGCCGTATAAAATCTTGGTTGTGCTTGCGGTTGTCATGGGAACTGTCACACACTTCAACGCACTTTGGACAATAAGCGACCTTATGAATGCACTCATGGTTATTCCAAACTGGATTGGAATAATGTTTATGTCGAACATAGTTGTCAATAAATATAATGATTGGAAGAGCCTCGAGCTCAAATAAAGATTGGGAGATGATTCCTCCCAATCAATCTCCTGTACATAATTTATGAATATGAATTCTGTATAGGTATAACGTAAATATTCTCACTTTAGTGTATTATCATCAAAGCGCTTGATACATTATAAAATTCACATACTTTATGGAGGTTAGGTATGATAGATATCATTCAAAAAATAACAAGTTTTCTTTGGGACAACCTTATAGCATACATGCTTCTCGGAGTCGGGGTGCTCTACACAATAAGACTTGGTTTCCCACAGATTTCAAAATTAGGTAGAGCTTTTAATGAAGCTTTCGGTGGAGTCTTCAAGAAAAAAGACCCGAACGACAATTCCGGTGTCAGCCCTTTCCAAGCGCTTGCAACGGCAATTGCGGCGCAAGTCGGAACCGGTAACATCGGCGGAGTCGCCGGCGCAATTATGGTCGGCGGTCCGGGTGCAGTATTTTGGATGTGGGTTTCAGGAATCCTCGGCATGAGCACAATCTTTGCCGAAGCCGTCCTTGCGCAAACCTACAGAGAGAAAAAGGGCGACACCGTCTACGGCGGTCCCGCCTACTATCTCACACACGGTTTAAAAAATAAAAAATTCGGCAAAATTCTTGCAACACTTTTTTCAATTTTTATAATCATCGCATTGGGGCTCGTCGGAAATATGGTTCAATCGAACTCCATTTCCCTCTCCCTTAAAAACGGATTCGGCATAACTCCTGTAATCACTGGACTCGCGCTTGCAGTCTTGGTCGGAATGATTGTCATCGGCGGCATTGAGAGAATTTCAAGATTTGCGGAACTCGTTGTTCCAATAATGGCTCTCATCTACATCGTCGGCGGAATCGTAATCTTGGTAAAATTCAACGACCAAATCATCCCTGTATTCAAAGGCATCTTTACCGCAGCGTTTTCAAGTGAAGCCGTTCTCGGCGGACTTGTCGGGATTTCGATGAAAAAAGCAATCAGACTCGGACTTCAAAGGGGGCTTTTCTCAAACGAAGCCGGTATGGGGTCAACTCCACACGCACACGCAGTTGCCGAAGTTCCGCACCCGGTTAACCAAGGTCTCGTCGCAATGGCGGGAGTCGTAGTCGACACAATCTTAATATGTACTTTAACAGCTCTCATAATTCTTGTCACTAACGCACACAATATCTCCGCAGGACTCAACCTGCAAACTGTTGCAGTAACGCAAAAAGGATTTGAAATTGCATTTGGAGATGCAGGACTCATGTTTCTCGCCGTTTCTCTCGTGTTCTTCGCGTTCACGACAATCGTCGGTTGGTACTACTTCGGCGAAAGTAACATCGCGTATCTCTTTGGTAAAAAAGCACTCACACCATACAGAATTCTCGTTCTCGTTGCAATAGTCCTCGGAACGATCATTCCGGTCGACACAGTTTGGATGTTCAGCGACTTCTTCAATGCACTCATGGTCATCCCGAACTGGATTGGCGTTGTGCTTCTATCGGGAACTGTGGTTAAAAAATTCGACGAATGGAAAAAACTTGATAAGGAAATAAGAAAAGTTTCCGCAAAATAGACACGAAAAAACTCGGTCTGTGGTAAAACACAGCCGAGTTTATTTTTTTGTATTACATGTTCTTTAATTGCCACCGTCTTTATGAAAAAAATCACAATTAAAACAATATTACAATAACTTTTACTTTTGTACTACTAACCTATTCCTTTCTACAATCAGTCATACATCTTTTCTATTATTCTATACATACATTAATCAAAATATTAGAATACATCTAATTTACTCTATTTTTATATCCATTAAATAAACGCTATTAATTATTTGTCGTCTTTAAAATCATACTCTCTTTATATTCGCATGACAACTAATGTTGTCTTTTCCCTAAATTTTCTAACTACTTCCCGAAAACAGCCCTGCCGAACGCTCCGAAAGGCAAATTACCTTTCAAAAATTCGATAAACAACTTTTTGTGGATATAGTAGTAATACGTATTTCCCGTTCCTTTGTATCCTACTCCAAAGGGGAACGCCCCTTGTTTCAAACCTGCTTGTAGCATAGTCGGCGACATCTTCTCAATTCTTCCGTTTTTAGTCATTTGTGTTAAAAAATTAAGACCCATTACTTAGAAGACAGTTTTACTGCAATGAATTTTTGTCACATTATTAAATATTATGATGCCTTATTGATAAAATGGTACAAATTTAGTATAATATTATTAAGAATTACATAGAAAGGAGAGATACTCTGGATATTGGAAAAAGACTGTATAATATCAGAATAGGCAGAAATTTAACTATTGAAGAAATAACGGAAATTTTAAATAAATATTCCGAAAAGAAAATAAGTAAATCTACTGTCCATAGGTGGGAGAACAATGTCAATGAACCTTCGGCTACTAATTTATCTTTATATTCGAAAGCCTTTAATATAGATATGAATTATCTAGCCGGTTTGACCGACGTGTATTCCGAAAGAGAAGAAAAATCATTCAACAACTATGTACTGTGCTCCGACTATACATCAGCCGGTATGTCAGCCGATCCAATATTTTATGCCAATGCGGATAAAATACAACTGTCCGATGAGTTTGTCGGCAAGTATAAAGGAAGAAAAGACCTAGAGTTCGTTAAAACCTATGGCGATTCGATGACAAATGTAATCCCCGAGGGAGCAACAATCGGATATGTAACAGACGATATATTGTCGCAAGTAAAAGCAGGCGATATTGTTCTATATAGATACGGCTCTGACTTCGGCGTAAAAAGATATTACGATATAGGTGATTCCATACTGTTTAAGTATGATTCAAAAAACAAAGAACACGAGGGCAAGTTCGTCGTTTACCCTAAAGACGAATACTTACAAATTGTTGGAAAAGTTGTAATTTTCAACGTAATCATTGATTAAGGAGAGATAATATGTACAAAAAAATAATAACATTAATACTTGTAGCACTTACACTAACTGCTTGTGGCGGAAAAGGCGGAGTTGAAAAAATTTAGTTTAAACATCGACGACCTCGAAATATCGCCGCCAACAAGTTGGAAAAACCAAGACGACGGCACTCAAATAAGAACTGCAAGAGAAGTATATATAAAAGAAAAAATCGACACCAAAAAATTCACAATCGGAACAGGCATTATAGACATAGACGAAACAAGTGAAGCAGTAGAGGACGTTAATTCAAGTATAGGTCACTACAACTATGAAACGATAATATCTATTTCTATCGATGTTGAAAACAAAACGGAAGAAAATTTAATGTTAAATCTGTTAGAATCATCATTGAAAATAAATGGCAAACAATATAAACCCCTAATAGTTATAGACGGCAACTACAATAGTGACAAACTAGATGAAAAATTCAACGGGAAAGTTACCAAAAATGTATTTATGCTTGTTGATAAGCTTGATATGCGCCCGAAAGAAGTTGAAACAGTAGAATGGAACATCGACGCTCCGACGGACAACGACGGAAACAAAGTCGGAAAAGATATAAGAATAACAATTCCTATAAGATAGTAAAAATATGTAAAAATTGAAGCCCATTAAATCCTGATTAAGAATTAGTGGGCTTTATTAATACATAGCACACCTAAAAATATTTTATTTTTTTACCAAATTATATCTCTTTCACGAATTTCTCCGCGACAATCGGTCGACCGTCCACGTCTTTGTCTTCAAACTCATACATAAATTTAAAGTCGAGTTTTTTAAGAAGTTTGATTGAGTTCGCGTTTGTCGAGTACACATTTGCGGAAAGCCTCGACATATTTTCTGATTTAAAAAACGGAATTGCCGCTTCAATCGCTTCCTTCATAATCTCCCGTCCCCAATAGTTCTTCGAAAGAGAGTAGCCGATGCACATGGTTTTGCCGTCGGGGTAATCTTTGTCCACAATAAAATCGAGAGTGCCGATTGCTTTTTCATCACCCCTGTGGTAGATGCAAAACACGGTGTTTAAGCTCTTGAACATTTCAAGAAAATCTCGGGCGTCGTATTCCGACAAAAAGTGGTGCCATCCCGCCGCTTCTCCAACTCCTTCGACTCTTCCGAATTCGTAAAGCGCTTCCAAATCCGAATCAATCCATTTTCTTAAAATTATCCTCTCTGATTTAATCTCATCTCGCGGTAGTTCTATCAAAATACTTCTCCTTTGTTATCCCTGTAAATGAAATGCCTATGTCTTTTTTGTGTGCGTCCTTGCCCATTCCTTCGGCAAACTTTTTCATCCCGACTTTTTCTTGAGTTCTCATTGAGCGCACGTTTTCGTTAAAATATCCCGCCATAACAAACTCTGCACCGGCGTTTTCGAAAAGATAATTAAGAACCGCATCGACCGCTTCGGGCATTATTCCCCTGCCCCAAAAATCTTTTGAAAGCACAAACCCGAGTTCGACAATATCTTTCTTTTTAAACTTTTCATAGACGAGCTCCGTCATCGCGCCGTCCGGCTCGTGGAGTCCCAATGTGCCGATCATTTTTCCCGTATCTTTGTCGACAAGCGAGAGTACGTTTTTCTCTTTTATAAACATCTCCGCAACTTTTTTCGTGTCCTCAATCGTGTTGTGGTGGAGCCAACCCGCCGCTTCGCCCACTCCCGGCACTCTTGCATATTCGAAGAAATTCTCTAAGTCTTCAATTTTGAACACTCTTAATATAAGTCTATCTGTTTCAAGCGTGATATTTTTAACATCTATTTTCATCTTTCCTCCAAAAAGAAAAGACCAAACTTCCGTCCGGTCTTATCTGAAATTCTCGTCAATCATTTTGTCGACTTCAGCCTTGTTCATAATCCAATAACTGATTCCCTCGGCGTCGTTTTCGGCGTGTCCCGGAAGAGTCATCGCATTAATGTTTTCAGTATTTATTTTTCCTGCGGATGTCGCCATTTTGAAAATAGTTTCAATCGGAATGTTTGTTTCAACATTTGGAAGCACTTCTCTCAAAATTTTCGGGAGTTTGAAAATATTTTTAAAACTAAGCGCTTGGCTTATGACCGCCTTTAAAAACTGTTGTTGATGCTCGATTCTCGAGATATCGGAGCCGTCTGTCGGCATCGGTATGCCCGGCGAATTTTTTCTCCATCTCAAAAATTCAATCGCCTGTTGCCCGTTTAAAGTTTGAAGTCCCGGTTTAAAATCTATCGAAAGCTCCTTGCCCTTCGTCGTATCGAGATATTTCATTCTGAAAGGAATCTCAAACTCCACGCCGCCGATTGAATCCACAAGTTTCTTCACCGCCATATAGTCCACTTTCGCATAATTTTCGACTTGTAGCCCCGTGAGATTGTTTATATATTTCATTGTAAGCTCACTTCCGCCCGTCGCATGGCCCGCGTTCAGCTTCACATAGTTGCCGTTTGGAAATTTATATTGCGTGTCCCTCGGCAAATTGAGCATTCTCACCTCGCCCGTTTCGAAATTTATTCTCGTCAAAATCATCGTGTCGGTTCTTTGGTGCTTTGCATCCTCAGTCGTTAAATCCATCCCGTCGATTCCCATCACGAGAAAAGTGATTTCGCCTTTAAACTCCTCTTTCGGCTTCTTCATCTTTTCGAGGTCGATTTCTTTTTCTTCTGAACTATTTATATTCTCATCGGTCGGCTTTTCCGTCTCGGATTCGACGCCGATAAGTTTTCCAAAAGGATTGTGTGCATTTTTAACAACTGCAAAAATATAAAATGCCGTAAAAGCAAAAAAAGCAGTTATAAATGCGACTTTAAACTTTTTCATCCGTTAACTCCATTTCATAACTATACTTTCTTTATTATATCATATTAAATTTAAGAACTCAATTTATCCCGTCGATATTTATAAAATCCGGATATGTTTTTTTTGAATTCACAATATACTTATTCCTTGTAAAACCGCACATCCAAAAGTCATTGTCATAGCTGTCGGTGTAGGACTTCGACTCGTCGTATAAAACGACAATCCCCTCGTTTTTAAAAAGCTTTTCCAAGTTTTCTTTCTTGGTCATTTTCGTATTGTTTTTTCCAATAACCTTGCCGCCCGAGTGACTCGTTGCTATGAGATAATCAACTCCCAAAATTTCCTTAACATATTTCATATATCCATAGAGACTTGCAGAGCAAAGAATTGTGGTGTAGCCGTCCTCGTGGATTTCTCGAATCAGGTTTTTGTAGCCACGGCTCTCTATTAACTCCTTTGAAAACTGTTTTAACGCTTCCTCCGGAACCGCTTCCACAACTTTCACAAATGCGCTTTTGAAATTTTCGAACTTGAATGTGAAAAGCATTAGAAAAAATCCCCTGATAAACCACCACGAGAGCTCGAAAATATTTATATATCCGTTTTTTAATGCAAATCTTATAAGAACCCTGATCGAATCAGTGTCGACCAGGGTCTTATCAAAGTCATATATTTTAATCTTCGTCACTATTCTTCTCTCAAAACGCCGTAGTCGCCGTCGCCTCTCTTATAAATTACGGAAACTTTGTCGTTGTCCGCATCTCTGAAGAGATAGAAATCGTGTGTCACGAGGTCCATTTGAAGAGCTGCTTCTTCTCTTGACATCGGTTTTAAGAAGAATGATTTTTCACGAACGATTTTCGGTCCTTCAACTTTTTCTTTCGGCTCTAAATCCGGAATTGCTTCGAATTTTATGCTCTTTGTATCTTTGTATCTCTTTTGCAGTTTTGTTTTATGTTTTCTGATTTGTCTTTCGAGTTGGTTCAAAACCTTGTCGATAGATTCATAGAAATCTTTTGTCTTTTGTTCGCTTCTAAGAACTTGTCCGTCAGGAAGAGTTATCGTAACTTCCAAAATTTCATCCGACTTTACTCTTCTGAACACTGCGGTTCCTGTTATATCTTCAGCAAAGAACTTGTCAAGCTTCGAGAGTTTCTTTTCAGTCATTTCCTTTAAGTCAGGCGTCATTTCAAAGTTTCTTGCTACAATTGTGAGTTTCATAATATTCCTCCTTGCTTTCTTTATATTTATTATATACCCTTTTAAATTGATTTTAACACATTAAAACTGTTATAATATAAACATGGAGGTTATTTTATGAATAAAATTACATTGGACGCATTCACAAAATACAAATTCCTCTCAAAGCCGACATTCTCAGAGGATGGCAAGAGATTTGTATTTGAAGTGACAAATATAAGCGAAGATAAAAAGTCATATGAGACGGGACTTTTTGAGATTGAAAACAACAACGCAAAAAGAATTACGACAAAGAGCGGTCAAGGTTTTTGTTTTTTGAATGAAGACGAAATCATTTTCAGAGACGACAGGGACAAATCCGAAAAGAAATCCGCCGCACCTTCAACAAAGATTTATAAACTGAATTTAAACGGCGGAGAAGCGGAAAAGTTTTTAGAATTTGACTCCGACCTTTCAATCGTTGATGTTGTCGGAAATAAAATTATATTTATAGAAAACTACAACCCGATTTGGGACGGCTACGACAAGACCGACTCGAAGTCGAGAGAAGCGATGGTTTCAAGAAACAAGGACGACGAAGACTATCATGTGTTCGACGAAATTCCTTTTTGGGGAAACGGCGCCGGCGTTACAAATAAAAAAAGAAGTCGCCTCGCCTGCTATGACTTAGGCAAAAAAGAACTCACAATTTTGACCGAAAGAGAAAGAAATGTCGAGCTTGTCGACGTAAATAAAAAAACAGAAAAAATCGCATTCACAACAAATGCCTACAACGACAAAATGCCGCTCACAAGCGAAGTGATGATGCTCGATTTAAGAACCGGCAAAATTGAAGACATCACACCGCTATACGGGATGAGTTATCAAATTTTGAAGTTTATGGGCGACGACATCATAACTCTTGCAACCGACATGAAGTCGCACGGCATAAACGAAAACGGCAACCTCATTTTGTTTGAGCCGAACGAAAAAAGAATTCTTAAAAAAGTTATTCCGGACTTTTCATTTTGGTCGAGCGTCGGAAGCGACGTTAGATACAGAGAAGGCGACACTTTCAAAGTCGACGGCGACTATTTCTATTTCACAACCACAATCGAATATAAATGCGAACTTTTCCGCGTCGACAAAAATCTCGAAATCGAGCAGCTCACAAACTGCGGCGGCTCAGTCGATTCATTCGACGTGAAAAACGGAAAAATTTATGCAATTTCTCTTATCGAGCAAAAGCTTCAAGAGCTCTACGAGATAAAAGACGGCGAACATATTGAAATCACTCACTTAAACGACGGTTTGAAAGATGTTTATGTTGCAAAGCCTGAGCTCGTCGAATGGGACAAAAACGATTACCACTACACCGGATTTGTGCTTCTTCCGCCGAACTACGATGCGACGAAAAAATATCCTGCCGTTTTTGAAATTCACGGCGGACCGAAAACCGTTTACGGCACAGTCTTCTATCACGAGCTTCAATTCCTAGCAAACGAAGGCTACATTGTGTTCTTCACAAACCCACGCGGCAGTGACGGCTATGGAAACGACTTTATGGACATTTTCGGAAAATACGGCGACATCGACTACAAAGATTTGATGGACTTCACCGACCTCGTGCTCGAAAAGTATCCTGCAATAGACAAGGACAGAGTTTTTGTGACGGGCGGAAGCTACGGCGGATTTATGACGAACTGGATTATCGGCCACACAAACAGATTCAAACGCGCCTGTTCGCAAAGGTCCATTTCAAACTGGATCAGCATGTGGGGCACGGCGGACATCGGCTACTATTTCGCCGACGACCAAACGAGAGCCGCAATTTGGAACAATGTTTCCGGCTGGGGCGGTGTCGACAAGATGTGGGAGCAAAGCCCGCTCAAATATGCCGACAAGGTCGAAACGCCGACACTTTTCATAAACAGCGACGAAGACTACAGATGCTACCACACCGAGGGGCTTCAAATGTTCACGGCGCTCAAATATTTCGGAGTTGAATCAAGACTTGTACTCTTTAAAGGCGAAAACCACGAGCTCAGCCGCTCCGGTCTTCCGCACCATAGAATAAGACGCCTCACAGAAATAAGAGATTGGTTCAAGCTGGGATTATAAAATCCCGGCATACATATTTAACGATCAAACATTAACATCAAATAAAATATACTTTTATTTATATTATATTTTTGTGTTATAATTACAATAATAAATTCGGCCTCTTTGCGCCGCATAACATATACAATTGTTTATCCGTTTTTTTGGGTATTATTATAGTAAAGAGTTTAATTTTTTTGTAGAAAGGAGAAATTATGAAAAATTTTTATAAAACAGCACTTGTTTTTCTTTCGCTTTTACTTCTTCAAACGCTCACAATCGGAGCGGGTGAAAAGAAAATGAAGAACACGATTATCGGAGACTCTATAGTTTCACGTGCAGACGGAGAGTATCGAATCTTTTTAAATTCAAACAAGGATATGGCAAACTTTTACTCATTTAAAAATCTTTTGAATTTGAATTTGATTACAAAAATTCAGTTCAGTCCTTCACAGGAAACAAAAGACGGCGATTCGTTCGCACTTAAATCAAACAGACATGTTAAAAATATTTGGATTAAATCTGAGCCGGCGTTGGACAAAAGCCCGATTTTTTACACGAAACCGACGACGGACATGAAAGACGATTTCTATTATATCGAATCAAGTTTTTGGGACTCGATTTTCGGAAAAAGGCAGCTTCCGAATTTTATAGAATTGGGGTGGAACTATTATGAAAAATAAAATAATCGGTGTGCTTTTATTTATAGTCGCTCTTGCGCTTGCGATATTTGCATTTCTAAAGATAAAGTCGACACCTCCAAAAGATGCGATGGACGTCTTCACAAACAAAGAACTGTACCATCTCGATGCAGTTTCCGAAAAAAATCCGAGCGAATTTACCGACGACGCGCTGAAACTTGTGGATGAATTTTTGGAAAATGACATTCCATACTACACTCACTCCTCATTTATGCAAATGTACAAAAACGGCGTGCTTGAGCCGAGACAAACTTTCTTTTCAAAGGATATGTACGAGCTTGTGACGCCTGAGATTGAAAACGGAGAAGGGCTCGAAAATTATTTCGATTTCGACTACGAATCCGACGAACCGATTCCGGTTTTAATCGGCAGCAATTTTACGTCGCAGTTTGAAACCGGTTTAACATATGAGGACAGCCTTTTCGGACACATAGTCAAGATAAAAATCGTCGGTACAACCGCTCCGAAACAAAGCTATCCGGACCTCTTGGAAAACATGAACTATTTCGACTCCGGGATTTTGTATCCTGTGAACAAGTCGCTCTTTAAAAAATATGTGGACTCGCCGCAAGACGTCGACATGATGTTTAATCGTACGCTCTTTAAAAATCCTGAATCCGTAAATCTTTTCAGCGACAAAATGAGCGCCGATGAAAACGGCATATGCGATTTGAAGTGGGTTAAGATTGACGAAAAAATTGAAAATTGGAAAAACGGATACATCAAATCAAGATACAACTCGGCATATATAAAAATTGCGATGAGCGTTCTTCTCTTGATTGTTTCCGTATATGTATTCAGAAAAAAATAAGCGGTAATTTATCGCTTATTTTTGTATAACGGTCATATATAAACTGTTGTTTATAGTACTTTATTGGGTAATACTATATTAAAGAATTCAATATTTTTGTAGAAAGGAGAAATTATGAAAAATAAATCCATACGAATTGCAATGATTGCAATTTTAATATCGCTGATGATATTTAGCGGATGCAAGACAAATGAAGACGCACGAAGCAAAAAGGCGGAGGAATTTGCAAATCTGTTCTTTGAGCAAGTAAAAGTTTTGCAAAAGACAGATAACCGAATCTTCACTTTGGAAGAACTGAATGACAACGCTGACGACGAAGCGAAAAAGACAGTAAAAAAATATTACGACGACATGAGAGAGTACATCTCCGAAGAACAGCTCATCAAATACTTAAACGACCAGGAACTTTTGAGCACGAAGTATTATGAATCAAATGTCACGGACTATAAAATTGAAAACTTCAAAGCCGTGCCTTCGGACAAAAAAGAAGGCGCCGTGGACGCGACTTTTGACGTGACTTTCATCAACGACTCAAAAGCCGAAATCGCAAAAAAGAGTTACAAAATAAGATGTATGTTTGACGGCGACAAGATGGTCGACGCATTTGGAGAAATGTTCCCTCCAACTGAAATCTCGCAAAATAAATAGAATTTATGTAAAATATTGAATTTCAAAAAGCTGCCCGTATGGACAGCTTTATTTTTGTGTGTTAAATTGTGTGTTAAATTGTGTTTAAATCGTTCGGCTAAAACTTTTCCAAATCGATTATCTTGTTCGTTATTGAAAGCGGACTTTTTCTATGCGTTATGATGATTACAATCTTGCCTTCTTCGCCGAGTTTTTTTATGTTTTGCACAATTTTATCCTCGGTTTCATTGTCGAGCGCCGACGTAAACTCGTCAAGGATGATTAAATCCTTATCGCTGTAAAGAGCACGTGCAAGTGCGATTCTTTGTTTTTCCCCACCGCTTAAGTTTGCTCCGTTCGTTGTAAGCTCGTGGTTCAGCTTCCCGTCTTTTTTCTCGACGAGATTTGAAAGTTCGCTCTCCCTCAAAACATTTCCGTCGACAACTTCATTGTCAAATTGAATATTTCGAAGAATTGTATCTCTGAAAATAAACGGCTCCTGCTCAACAAGCGAAAGATTGTCGTAGTAGCTTGAGCGATCGATTTTTCTTAGCTCCGTGTCGTTCACAATGACCTCTCCGGTATATGTGTCCCAAATTTTCAGGATTATATCTATAATCGTCGACTTGCCCGAGCCCGACGGTCCGATGATGCCGACGATGTCGCCTTTTTCAAATTTGAAATTCACACTATTAAGAACCGGCTTTTTGGAATCATACGAAAAAGAAACGTCCTTAAACTCGATTGAATTTATGCCGCGAATCTTCTCTCCGGTCTCTTCTTCCATATCGTCCTCAAGAAAACTCAAAACTCTGTCGCTCATCCCGAGACTGACGTTTATGCCCGTGTACCAATCCGAAAGATTCGTCATCGGCTCATACAAAAAGTCGAGATATGAATAAAACGCAAAGAGATAGCCGAGTGTGAGTTGTCCCTTTATAATTAAAATCGCACCCGAAATGAGCACAACTATCGGAAGGAGCGCCTTTGTAAATCCGCCCACACCGTAGCTTATTGCGGTGTATTTTTTTATATCCTTTGCCGAGTTCGTGTATTCATTTATTGTGTTTTTAAAATTGTCAAGGAAAAATTTTTCCTTGCCGTTGATTTTTATCTGCAAAACTCCGTTCAGATATTCCTTTACGGTTTCGGAAACTCTTGTAAAAAGTTGTCTCTCTTTGTTCGATGCCGTTCTTATTTTTTTGTCGATTCTATGGAATGTGAACGTGTATATAGGAACAATCAAAAGAGGTAAAATCGTGAGTATCGGACTCATATAAAACATCAAAACCACGACAATCCCAATTCTCAGCACGTTTAAAATGAACATCGGAAAACCTATTGAAATGTCGTACGAGAGAATCGACGTGTCGTGCAAAATTCTGTTGGTGAAATCCTCGTCGTTCTCTTTGAAAAATTTTACATTCTTTTTTAGCGCCGCTTGCAGCATAATCGTTCTGAAATAGTTTAAATACTCCGTGCTGTACATATGCCATATGTAGTTTTGCGTCGAGTTTAAAGTCGCATCCAAAAGACCGATTATGATTAAAAGCGCTCCGAATTTTAAAATGTCCGCGATAGGTGCGCTCACTGTGACCATATTTACGAGCTTTCCGATGAAAAACGGCATTATAGAGCCGATTAAAATCGAAGCTGCGCAAAGCACTACAAGCCAAAATCGTCTTTTTCTAAAAGGTCCTATGTAACCCAAAAGCTTTCTGTATTTTTTAACCATCTTTCCCTCCTTGTATATAAATATTATACCACATTTCGCTCCCGCTTTTCACATTTGCACAAAAAAATGAGCCGTCAATACAGCCCATTCATCTGCGTTTTACATTCTTGCATCAATTGTCGTTCTTAAATCGTATTCTCCCTTTTCAACATGGCTTCTTATAAAATATGTTACGATTGAAAAAGCGAGCGACAAAAATACGAATTTAAAATTATTCAAGCCTTCAAATGTGCTCAAGTTGTGGATATCCGGCATATTTGAAAGTCCGATTAAATCAAATATCGAAAGCGTTGCGAAATAAACTTGAAGAATTACCGCAATTCCAAAAATGATTTGTACGATTCCGCTCATTTTTTTCTTTACCGAAAAATAAAAGTTGAAGAAGTCGTAAAATCCGAGATAACCGAACCAGATTGCGTGGAGTCCGACGATCACTTTTAATATGCTCATCGTGCTTTCAAGTTTTTTTGGCCCGCTTTCGTAGATGCTTTTCATTGCGCCCGAGCCCATAAAAAGACTCACGATTAAAAGAACTGCCGCAGTCCAAATAATTCTTTCGAATCTACCCTTTTTTGTAAAATAACTAAATTTTTTGTACATAATAACCTCCTTTGTTTAATATGTAGCATGCATGTGTTTTGATTGTTATTTTTGTTTCACTTATCTATATATATGATATCACACCCCTCCCGAAATTTCAAATACATATTACCCGCCAAATGTTGAAATTATGTTAAATTTTTTAAAGCGCACAACCTACTTATATGTCTTTTAAAAAAATGCAAACAAAAAAGCTGTCTTTTCGGACAGCTCTAGTCAGTAATTTCTTCTTTTATACTTGGGTTTTTGTAGATAAGCATGAATATCATAAATCCGAACATTCCGCCCACAACGTTTAAAATCACGGCGTCGATGTCGCATCTACCGACCGTTATAAACAGTTTAAAAATTTCTTTCATCGCCGCTATAACAAAAACGCATCCGACCGTTCCCCAAAAATGTCTCAGTTTTTTAAACGCAACCGGCAAAAGCAGTCCGTACGGAAATGCCGCCATGAGGTTTAAAACAAAAAATTGGAATGCATAAATCGGAAGTATGTCTTTGTTTTTAAGGCGTGTTATATAGCCTTTAATGGTTCTAAAAGGCACGAGATTCGTCACGCGTTTCGCATATTCCGAGAAGCTTTCCCCCTCTTCTTTTTCCGAATTTACAACTATCTCATTGTCGCTTTTTTCAACAAACCAGTTTCCAATTTTCAAAGAGAGAAAACTGAAAATGAGAATCGAATAAATTGCGAGCACAATAAGTGTCATTATTTTATAAGGTTTCTTCTGCATAATTCCTCCTACAATCCCATATTCGGGTCGGCGACAAAATCAATTGGCGATTCGCCGTATTTTTCGTATTGTATAAAACCTGCAACTCCAATCATTGCAGCGTTGTCTCCCGTGTATTTTGCTTCCGGCGTCAAAACTTTTATTTGAAATTCATCGCCCGCTTTTTGTATGCTGTCTCGAATGGCTTTGTTGTTTGAAACGCCGCCCGAGATTGCTATGGTCTTTCTGTTTTTCATATTTGCCGCTCTTATGACCTTGTCCACAATTACATCAATCACCGCTTCCTGGAAACTCCTTGCAACGTCTTCGCGCTTTATCGGATTGCCTTTCATATTTTCTGTATTGATATAATTTATGACCGCAGTTTTAAGCCCCGAAAACGAAAAGTCGAATGAGTCCTTCGAAAGATAAACACGCGGAAAATCGAGAACATCCTCGCCGTCCTTCGCAAGTTTTTCAAGCTCCGCTCCGCCCGGATAACCGATTCCCATGACGCGCGCAACTTTGTCGAAGCTCTCGCCCGTCGCGTCGTCTTTTGTCTCGCCGATTTTATGAAACTCGTCGTAGTCTACAACGTCTATGATATAAGTGTGTCCCCCGCTCACGACAAGCGCGATATACGGCGGTTTTAAATCCGGATTTGAAATATAGTTCGACGCGATATGCCCCTTCATGTGGTTTACCCCGACAACCGGAATGCCCGTTCCGACGCCGAGCGCCTTTGCGAACGAAACGCCGACAAGAAGACTGCCGATGAGCCCCGGTCCTTGTGTAACGGATATAAGATCGATGTCGCCCAGCGTTTTATCCGCGCGAAGAAGCGCTTCTTTTAAACAGATTTCAATTGCATCGATGTGCATTCTCGAAGCAATTTCCGGCACAACTCCTCCATATTTCAGGTGCGTGTCGATTTGGCTCTGCACGACATTTGAAAGAACTTTATTCGGTTTTTCGACAACCGCAATGCTCGTGTCATCGCAGCTCGTTTCAATTGCTAATGTTAACATATCTTCCACTCCATCAAAAGAGCGTTCTCTCCCCCTTCATAATAGCCTTTTCTGATTCCTATATTTTTGAAATTGTATTTTTCATACATTTTCTGAGCGTTTATATTTGAATCTCTGACTTCCAAAAAAATACTCTCCGGCTTGAAATTCTCGATAAAATACTCGAGCATCTTTCCGCCGATGCCCTGCCGTCTGAACTCCTCACGAACGGCTATATAAATTATTTCCGCCTCACCTGCGACAAGTTGAAATATCGCAAATGCCACATTTTCGATGCCGATGATTTTGTAATTTTCGTTTTTAAAAAACGATTCCAAATCGCCTGTGTGAAAAATTTCAGAAGCGATTTTTCCCACCCAATGAACATCATTTTTTTCTAGCGTTCTCAGATTCATAGTTTTTCTTTTTTAACTGTGACGACGTCGCTGTCTTTTTTAAGATACTCGAGCCTCGAATGCAGGCTGTCGACATAGTCGTCCTCACTCACTCGAAGCGCCGCCTCGGTGAGCCCTTTTATTGTTAAGTAAACATCTTTTTTCGGAATAAAAGTATATCCTTTTTCCGTGAAAATCTCTTTATATTTAAGCGCATTTTCTCCAACGACAACAGTGTTTTCCCTCGACTCAATTGCTGCAACTTCCGAAATCTCATCAGTTCTTTCGTCGCCGTAGTGCTTTTTCAAATAAACTCTCTCGCGCCTTGCATCCATAATTGTGAGAACGTCTTTTTCATAATTTGCTTCATAAAAAATCGCGTCCATCGTGTCAACAAGAACAATCGGCACATTAACGGCAAAAGCGATTGCCTTTGCGGCTGCAAGACCCACTCGAAGTCCCGTAAAAGAGCCCGGACCCTTTAATGTCGAAACCGCGTCAATGTCTTTAATTGTCAAATCCACATATGAAAAGGCATCCTTTATCATTTTAAAAATCGTTTCCGATTGGCGGATGCCCGTTTCGATTGAAATCGAAATCAGAGTCTCGTCGCCTTTTGTAATGGAAACTCCGGTGGATGCCGTTCCCGTAAGTAAATTCAGTAAAACCTTGTCCATTAAAAATCTCCTCTTTTTAATGCAGCTCCGTCGAGATAGAGCACGCGTTTTCCGTCTTCGTATTTGAAAGTGAGCTTTAAATCAAACGGCTCATCTCCCAAAATTTCGGGCCACTCGATAAACTTAATCGTTTCGTCGTCAAGAATCTCTTCGATGCCGATGTTTAGCGCATCGTCGATTGTCTCGAGCCTATAGAGGTCGATGTGTGAAATTTTTTTCTCGCCGTCATAAATATTTACAAGCGAAAAAGTCGGGCTCTTTGCAAGGGTTCCGTAAATTTTTGCAATTTCATTCACAAAAGTGGTCTTCCCCGTTCCCAAGTCGCCTTCCAAAAAAACGACGTCGCCCGATTTTAAAATCTCCGCTATTTTCTTCGCAATTGAAGTTGTGTCGTCCAAACTTTTTAATTCGAATTTCAATTTGCGCCTTCCTTTTTCTTAAAGAGCAAATACGCCCTTATAAATTCGTCAATCTCGCCGTCCATAACCGACGAAACGTCGCCGATTTCAAAGTTCGTTCGGTGGTCCTTGACCATTTTGTACGGGTGAAAAACATAACTTCTGATTTGGCTGCCCCACTCGATTTTCGAATAGTTCCCGGCAAGGTCCTCAATCTTTTCCTTGCGCTCCTCCTCTTTCAAAGCTATGAGTTTCCCCTTCAAAATTTTAAGAGCAACCTCCTTGTTTTTGAGCTGACTCCTTTCGTTTTGGCAGGAAACCACAATGCCCGTCGGAATGTGTTTTATTCGAACCGCGGAGTCCGTCGTATTGACGCTTTGTCCGCCTGCACCGCTCGAACGATAAGTGTCGATTTCAAGATCATTTTCATTTATCGAGACCTCGATATCATCGTCAAGCGACGGAATTACATCGACACTTGCAAAACTCGTGTGTCTTTTTCGCGCCGTATCAAACGGACTTATACGAACTAGCCTATGCACGCCTTTTTCCGCTTTCAAATATCCGTACGCATTTCGCCCTTGAACCGCAAAAGTAACGCTCTTTATGCCGGCTTCGGTGTCCTTTAAAATGTCGTAGATGTTCATCTTGAAACCCTTTCGTTGGGACCATCTTTGATACATTCTATAGAGCATTTCCGCCCAATCTTGCGCCTCAAGACCGCCCGCACCCGAGTGGATTTGAACAACCGCATCTCCCGTGTCGTATTCACCGGTAAGCATTTGGCTGTAGCTGTAGTCCACAACTCGCCTCTCGAGATTTTTGAGCTTTTTAAGCTCGATAATATACTCTTTTTCGTCACCGTATTCTTCGGAGAGCTCGACCATAAATCGAAGCTCCCGAAGTTCCTTTAAAAGCGAATTGTAGTCGTTTAACTCCGACTCGATGTCATTTATCTTTTTCATAAGAAGAGTGGCTTCCTCGGGATTGTCCCACAAACCCGACTCCAAACTCTTCTTTTTTAACTCATTTAACTGATCCTTCTTTTTTTGAGGGTCAAAGAGACACCCCGATTTCCTGTACCTTCTCTATAAGCTCGTCTATCTGATGATATACGTCCTTAGTAACTTCCATTATTCATTCCTCCCGCAACAGTTTTTATACTTTTTGCCGCTTCCGCATGGGCATGGATCGTTTCTTCCAACCTTTGGAGCTTGACGTTTCACGGTTTGTTGTTTTTCCGCAGCGCCTTCTTTGATATTCTTTGACATCCTCTTTTTTTCAACCTTTCCCGGGTCTTCAACGTGGAATAGGAATCTCAAAAAGTCGGAGCGTATTTCACGGTTCATATCTTCAAACATTTGTGAACCTTCGATTTGATATGCTTGAACCGGGTCCTTTTGACCGTATGCTCTAAGCCCGATACCTGTTTTAAGCTGATCCATAGCATCGATTTGGTCCATCCACTTTTCGTCAACAACTCTCAAAAGAAGAATTCTTTCGATATTTCTTATGTTTTCTTCGCCGAATTCGTCTTCGCGTCTCTTGTATTCGTCGAGAATCAAATCTTTCGCTTCTTCCTTCATCGCATTCGGCGTGTCGGCTTCTTTTGGAACAACTCCAAAAACTCTTTCAAATTCAATAGCCGCAGCCGGTGCATTCCACTCTGCCGTCTTTTCAAAATCCAAAGCAGCGGAATCCACGATAAAATCGATTTCCGAATCAATCATTTCGAGAATTTGTGACTTGATATTGCCTTCGTCAAGCAACTTCTTTCTTTCTCCGTAAATGATATTTCTTTGTTGATTCATAACGTCGTCGTATTGTAAAACGTGCTTACGAGTTCTGAAGTTGTTTGCTTCGACATTTCGTTGAGCAGTTTCGATTCTCTTTGTTATAAGCTTGTGCTTAAGCGGCACATCGTCGCCTTCGCCGTACTTTTGAATGAGATTCTTTAGCGTTTCTCCACCGAAAAGTCTCATCAAATCGTCTTCGGTTGAAATATAGAACTTCGACGAACCCGGGTCCCCTTGACGTCCAGCACGACCTCTTAACTGATTGTCGATACGTCTACTTTCGTGTCTTTGCGTTCCGATAATGTGAAGCCCGCCGGCATCCATAACCTTTTGCTTTTCTTCTTTAATTTCTTCTGTGTATTTGTCAACCAAATCGTGGTATTTCTTTCTGTATGCCAAAAGTGCCGGATCATCCGTATTTTCGTGACCTTCGATATTCGGAATAAGAGTTTCATCCTCGACTTCGCGTTTAATATCGTTCATAGCCATATGTTCAGGATTTCCGCCGAGCATGATATCCGTACCACGACCTGCCATATTCGTCGCAATCGTAACTGCGCCCAAACGTCCGGCTTGTGCAACAATTTCCGCTTCCTTTTCGTGGAACTTCGCATTCAAAACCCTATGCGGAATTCTTTCTTTCTTTAAAAGACGAGACAAATGCTCCGAGTCCTCAATCGTGATAGTACCGACAAGAACCGGTTGCCCCTTTTCGAAACACTCCTTGATATCGCGAACAATCGCCGTATCCTTACCTGCAACTGTAGCATAAATTTCGTCGTCGTAATCCAACCTTTGAACAGGCTTGTTTGTCGGAATTTCAATAACTTCCATATCGTAAATTTCTCTGAATTCATTTTCTTCAGTCATTGCAGTCCCCGTCATACCCGAAAGCTTGTCGTACATACGGAAATAGTTTTGGAAAGTAATCGTCGCAAGAGTCATCGACTCATTTCTTACGTCCAAACCTTCCTTTGCTTCAATCGCTTGGTGAAGCCCGTCGCTGTACCTTCTGCCGTACATAATACGTCCTGTAAACTCGTCGACAATAAGAACTTCGCCGTCTTTTACAACATAATCCTTGTCCCTCTTCATAAGCGCCTTCGCTTTAAGGGCGATATTTATGTGGTGCATAATCTCGATATTGTCGATATCCGCAAGATTTTCAACCCCGAAAAACCTTTCGGCGTCCTTCGTGCCGAGCTCCGTGAGCGAAACGGAATTGCCCTTTTCGTCTATGACATAATCCACCGTTTCTTCCGGCATATCCTTGTCGAAATCAAGCGGACTGATCGGCTTTTCGTTCGGGTCCAAATACCTGAACGTTGCAGTGCTTGCAAAAGCCTTTGCCTTGCCGTAAAGATCGGTCGGCTTGTCGGATTGACCGCTTATAATGAGCGGTGTTCTTGCTTCGTCGATCAAAATCGAGTCGACTTCGTCAACGATTGCAAAATTTTGTCCCCTTTGAACCATATTGCCCTTATAAATGACCATATTGTCTCTCAAATAGTCAAAACCGAACTCATTGTTGGTCCCGTAAGTTATATCCGCATCGTATGCATCTCTTCTTTCGGCATTATCCATTCCGTTAACGATAACGCCGACTTTTAATCCCATAAATTCAAAAACCTTGCCCATCCAGTTTCTGTCACGCTTTGCAAGGTAATCATTGACCGTGACAATGTGTACTCCCTTTCCGGAAAGTGCGTTTAAATATGCCGGCAAAGTCGCAACCAAAGTCTTTCCTTCCCCGGTCTTCATTTCCGCAATCCTTCCTTGGTGTAAAACGAGTCCCCCTATTACTTGTACTCTGAAAGGGCGCATCTTCAAAACACGATAATCCGCCTCTCTTATAGCTGCAAATGCTTCAGGGAGAATATCATCAAGCGTCTTTCCTTCGTTCAAAAGCTCCTTAAACTCGAGCGTCTTATTTTTTAATTCCTCGTCGGATAGCGCTTTATATTTATCTTCAAGGCTCATAACCTCATCCACAATCGGCTCAATCTTTTTTAACTCTTTTGCGGACGGTGTGCCAAAAATCTTTTCAAATAACCCCATAATAATCTTCCTTTCATATAGCTATATTATAACATTTTATAAACGATATATCAATTGATACAGATTACATAACATAAACAAAAACAAACACACAAACAAATCAAACTCTGGAAATATATATCCCGAGAAATGTCAAATTGTGAAATTGAGGGAATATTTTATTTTGTTTGTTTTTCTTTACTTTACTTTTCTTTTCTTTACTTTACTTTGCTTTTCTTTGCTTGGCATAGTTATATTATGCATGTGCATTTTCGACATCGAGTTTTTATGAACCGAAACAGTTTGAGCGACGTTTTTTATAAAAATTTATTTTAGTTCTCGATTTAAAACTTACACACAAACTTTAAGACAATTTTTTTGTTTTTGTTTTATTTGCTTTTCTTTGCTTTTCTTTGCTTTTCTTTGCTTGGCATCATTTTGCATACCGCTTGCAATGCACTTGCATATCGTTTGTAATGCAATTGAATAATTTTGCATTGCTTTTAAATATTTTTGTCTGACTTTGTGTGAATCCAAAAACAGAATTGATATAAAAGCCACTAACTCTACACATAAAAAATATTTATAACTTTTTTTGATTTTAAATGCATTTTGGATTGTTTTACAAGAACAATGTTTTTAACTTAATTGCTAGGCAAAATAAATCTAACTTTGAAATAAAATTTTACACACACAAATTTAGATGCATTATTATTTTGCTTTTTTTATTTTTGTTTGTTTTATTTGCTTTGCTTTTCTTTTCTTTGCTTTGCTTTTCTTTGCTTTTCTTTGCATAAAATCGCATACCATTCGCATGCCATTCGTATGTCATCGCATTACGGTCGCATATCATTCGTATACGGTTCATATAAAATCGCATTCAATTCCCATTCGTTTCTTATGCCATCGCATTACGGTCGCATACCATACGTATACGTTTCGCATACAACTCGCAATTACTTCGCATACTTTGGAACTTAATCAATTTATTTTAATTTCTTCTTTTTTCTATTCCACTTTTCTCTTTTCCTATTTCATTTTTCTCTTTTCCTACTCCACTTTTCTCTTCTCCTATTCTACTCCTATTCTACTCCAATCAAATTTTTTTAAATAATCCATTTAAATCCATCAATATAAAAATTCCCCTTCCTATTCCCCAATGTTGCGAAATCTTAATATTGCATTTCTATTTCTTAATTTTTTATTTTTGTATAAAGTTTTTATATATCTTCAGATATTTTTAAAATTTAGACTGCAAAAACATAAGCTATGACAAAACGTGCTTTTAAAAATTCTTTTATGTAAAATCTCAGTTGTTCTCTAAAAATTTCTGTAATCCACAATATTATAACTCCGTTTCTGCCATCCTACTCTTCTCTCTATCTTTCTCTTCATTTCTTCCTTAATCTCTACTCTTATGCTCTACACTTAATCCCGTATTTTCATCTCCTCGCTTAATCACATCACTTATCTTCTCACCTTTTCTCTTATTCTCAACGCTTCAGCTCTTTTCTATTCTAGTTTCCACATCTCTATTCTTCTTTACACTTCTTTATTCTAATTTTCACTTCTCTTATTCTACTGCACTCATTTTTTTAATTAACCATTTAAAATCATAAATATAAATTCCCCTTAAGCCTGGATTAAACCCTACAACAACTATGGACCCTATGCATTCATGGACTCAAACAAAAGAAACAAATTGACTTTACAAGAACAAAATAATCTAGTAGAATTGTATCTAAGGGAGAAAACATAACTAACAACATTTGCTAAAAGCCACAGACGGATAATTTTTTGAATTTACTCATGTCAAGGGCTTCGCAAGTTGCTTCGCAACGCTTGACACTCGAATTCAAAAATTTATCTGTCTAATAGAAAGCATGCTTAAGGATAAGTGTATAAATGTGTCCAATTTTTTGGGAACACCTCAAATATTCGCTGTAAAGAGATTGTACAACTATCTTAAAAGAATTAAACATTTTCACTTGTTATAAAAAATAATCTAAAAAAGAGGGAGACAGGAAGATGGATTACTTATTTATATGTATATTACTTATCACTTTTTTCATAATATTGTTTTATACTTTGTGGATTAACGGGTATTTAATTATAAGTAGGAAAACAGCTAAATTGTTCATTGCTTCGTTTAAAAATAAGAAACGATGTAGGATAAAATTTGTATCCTGCAATGGCTGTATTAACAAAATACTTAAGTTTAAGGAAAATCGCAGTTATGATTTTTGCTTAAACAGTATAGTTAAAAATGGGCTTGTTTTGGCAGAAATATTGGATAATAACAAAAAATTATTGTTACACCTGGATTCTAATATGCCAAATGCTACTATAAATATTGATAAAAAATATCGATACTATTTGATTCTAAAATTTGAAGAAGCAACAGGTGAGTTGGAATTTTTATGGAATTAATGTAGAATATCGTTCTCTTAATGAAAAATTTAAAACGAGATAGGATTATCTAAAAGTGATTAACCTTTAGTTGAAATAAACTATTGGTTAATCACTTTTTATGTAGATCCAAATAAACAACTCCCCAAACAAAAAGCAACTGAAAATATTCCCGAGATTTTCCAAAAATCCCGACAATAAAATCAGTTGCCCGATATTCTATCTTAAATTATTCCATAACACCCAAAACCGCGTCGATTGGAAGTCCCACAACATTGTAGTAGTCCCCGTCAATCGAGTCGACAAAGAGTGCACCGCTGTCCTGGATTCCGTATGCTCCGGCTTTTCCGTCACTTTCTCCGCTCTCAACATACTCCTCGATGAGTCTCGAAATAAGCTCAGAATTTTCTCTAAATTTTACCTTGGTCTCCACGGAAAATGTTCTCACTTCTCCGTCTTTTTTTATCGAAACACCGGTGATAACCTCGTGAGTTTTTCCGAGCAGTTCTCGGAGCATTCTCTTCGCATCTTCGTGATCTTTCGGTTTTCCAAGAGCTTCATTTCCCAAAAATACAAGTGTGTCCGCACAGAGAATTGTATCGCTTGAAAAGTCCTTTTCAATCGATTTTAATTTAGAATGCGATAGTTCCTTGACGAGTTCGCATTTGTCGTCACCGTTTTTTATGTCAAACTTCGCCCGGATGCTCTCCTCGTCTACAATCGGTTTTACAACTTTAAATTTCACGCCCATCATGTCCAAAATGTCTTTTCTTCTCGGAGATGAGCTGCCCAAAATAATCATACCAGTTTTAAAATGTCCTCCGGTTTTTCAATTTCAATCGCTTCGGCATCGTGCTTGAGGTTTGTGCCCCACATGCAATAAGCGTAGTCAATGCCGGCGTCAATCGCTGCCAAATGGTCCGCAATTGCGTTTCCAAGCATTAGCGTTTCCTCTTTTTTGAGATTGTGCTTTTTCAAATAATATTTAAGCATGTCGCCCGACGGCTTCGGATTTTCGCCGTAGTCCCTGCATGTGAATTTGTCGATATATTTTCCGATTCCGTTCACATTCATCGCAACCAAAGTCTCGCTCTCGCTTCTGTTTGTCGCAACGCCCATGTTTATTTTCTTGTCCTTCAAAATTGCAAGCACATCTTCAATGCCGTCGAAAAACTTTATACTTCCGCTGTTTGCATCATAAAGTTCCTGCAGCTTAAGCATATTTGCAGTAGTCGTCGGAATTCCAAGATTTATGACAGACTGTTCGGAAGAAGCGTGAAAAATATCATCCGCTTCTTTTTCCGTCAAGCCTCGATTAATCATGAGCCTTGCAAATGCGTCAAAAGCTCCGACAGTCGCCTCGTTTGAGTCGAGGAGTGTCCCATCGCAGTCGAAGATGAGATTCTTATATTTCTTCACTAAATCTAACCTTTCCGTCAATTATCGTCTTTACGCATCTTGCGTTTGTGGATTCCATAAAATCTTCGTTGAAAATTGCAAAGTCCGCATCTTTTCCTTCTTCAATTGAGCCGACTCTGTCTTCAACTCCGATTATTTCTGCGGCGTTAATTGTGATTGCTTTGTATGCATCTTCTTTTTTCATGCCGTGTCTGTATGCGAGCATTGCGCACATTGTAAGGTCTTGAAGAGGTATAACCGTCGAGTCGGTCATAATTGCAACTTTAACCCCCGCATTTGCCAAAACTCCTGCAGTTTCAAAGCATTTGTCCTTAAGTTCAACTTTACTTCTTCCGCCGAAACTCGGTCCAACGATACAGCTAAATCCTGAATTTTTAATCAAATCCACAATTTTGTGTCCTTCCGTCACGTGGTCGAGTGTGAGACCGAGGCCAAATTCTTTTGCAATTCTTATAGCAGTTGCAATGTCGTCCGCTCTGTGGCAGTGTGCCTTTAGAGGGATTTCGTGATTTATAACTTTTTGGAATGCTTCAAGTCCCAAATCAAATTTGTGGTCCTTGTCATTTCCATATTCAATAGCTTTATTTATATATTCTCTCAGAAGTGAAGCAATTTTCATTCTTGTATAAGGGCTTTTCTTTTGAGACTGACCGTAAAATCTCTTTGGATTTTCACCGAATGCGATTTTCATTGCACTCTCTTTTTTTACAACCATCTCGTCGACGCATGTGCCGTATGATTTCAAACAGCAGAAAGTGCCGCCGATAACATTTGCAGAACCCGGACCTGCGTTAAAAGTTGTAACTCCACCTTCCATTGCATCCTTTATGCCGGATTCGAAAGGATTTATAGCGTCGATTCCGCGGCAATCGGCTTGAATCGGATCGCTTGCTTCGTTGTAGTCCTGTCCTTCGTACCCGATATCTTGTTCATCAAGACCCGTGTGACAGTGTGCTTCAACAAATCCCGGAAAAATAATTTTCCCCGTGCAGTCGATTACATCTTTGTCTGAACTTTCTCCAATCGATTTTATCTTTCCGTCTTCCACCAAAATTCCCGGATTATCCTTTAAAATTCCTTCTCTTGTCAAATATTTTCCATTTTTTAAATACATAATTTTATCCTCCTCATTCTATTATAATATTTTTTGTATAAAACTACAAATAAAACTTAAAACAATAAGACAATAAAAAATACCCGGAAATATTTTTCCGGATATTTTATAATATCATTCAAATTTATCTTTTGAATTATTTGCAATTTTTACTAGAGTGAGCATCACCGGCACTTCCGTTAAAACCCCGACAGTTGTCGCAAGCGCTGCAGGACTTGTCGTTCCGAAAAGTGCAATTGCAACCGCAACCGCCAACTCAAAAAAATTCGATGCGCCAATCATTCCCGCCGGTGCTGCAATATCAAACGGTAAACGTATTGACTTTGCAACTCCGAAAGAAACAAAGAAAATAAAAAATGTCTGTATTATCAAAGGAATCGCGATAAGAATGATATGAACCGGATTTGAAAGAATCACTTCCGCCTGCGATGCAAAAATCAAAACCAGCGTTAGTAAAAGTCCCACAGTCGTAATTCCGTCAAATTTGTGAACAAATTCGCTTTCGAAATATTCTTTGCCGCGTTTTTTTAGAACCGTCATCCTTGTCACAATTCCACCCACAAGTGGAATTACAACAAACAGAAAAACGCTCAAAAAGAGAGTACTATAAGGCACGCTTACATTTGAAACCCCGAGCAAAAATTTTACAATCGGCACAAAAGCGACAAGTATTATTAAGTTATTTGTTGCCACCTGTACAACCGTATAAGCCGGGTTTCCGTTTGTGAGCGCACTCCAGACAAAAACCATAGCCGTACATGGAGCCGCCCCTAAAAGAACCGCCCCCGCAAGATACTCTCTTGCAAGGTCCGGAGAAATATAGTTTTTAAAAATCACAAACAGAAAGAAATATACTATTCCATACATAGTAAACGGCTTTATTAGCCAGTTTACAATCCAAGTCAAATACAAGCCTTTTGGATTTTTACCCACTTCTTTTACGCTATTAAAGTCCACTTTTATCATCATCGGATAAATCATAATCCAAATTAAAACTGCAATCGGAATCGATATATTTGAAATTTCAAGCTTACCTAAAAACTCCGTAACGCCCGGCAGAAATCTGCCTATTAAAATCCCGACCGCCATACACAAAAGCACCCAAAGCGATAGATGTCTTTGAAATGCGGTTATTTTTTTTCCTCCATTTACTTCTCCTTTAAAATAATTCTTTAAGTTTTTCGCCTTTTATTTCATCTGCTTTCCACTCAATTACAGCAAAATTTCCATTAGAATGCTCTTCAACTTTCTTTATCCACTTGACTTCCTCATTTCCTTTTGCCGCAAGCAACTTGTCTGTCGAGTTCGCTTTATAAAGTGAAGAATTTATTATCCACCATTTTACAGGGAGGTTCGCTCTCTTTAAATCGTCCTCCAAACGTAGCGCTTCATACACAGGCGTTGCCTCGGCAAGTGTTACTATAACAACCTCGGTTTCCTCCGAACGCAATCTCGGTAAAAGATTTTTGACCGATTCCGGAATATTTCCTCCCTGTGTTCGTTGAACTTCTTTGTGATAGCTTTGGGATGAATCCAACAAAAGAAGCGTATGTCCTGTAGGCGCGGTGTCTATAACTACGACCTTATCATCACATTCGTCCACAATTTCCGCAAAAGCGCGGAATACTGCAATTTCCTGTGTGCAAGGAGAGCGCAAATCCTCTTTTATATATTCCAAATCATCTTCGGACATCGTTTCCCTAGCCTTCGATAAAACCTCTTCCTGATATTTTTTCAACTCTTCTTTTTCATCTATATGACTCATAGATATATTTTTATTTTCACTTATAACATATTTTAAATGTGCCGCCGGGTCTGTTGTTGCGAGATTTACCTTCACACCTTTTTCTGCCATTCCCATTGCAATAGCGGCTGCAACAGTTGTTTTTCCGACGCCTCCCTTTCCCATAGTGAAAATAACTTTTCTGCCGTTTTTATATAAATCGTCAATTACCTCTCTCAAATGTGGCAATTTATCTACTTCCGATTTTTCAACCTCATCATAAATTTTGTCGTCTGTAAATAATGTACGAATATTATCTATCCCTACAACATTGTACGCTCTTAAAGGAACAATATAAGTCTTCATCCTTCTCAAATGCTCCGGCATATCTTTTAAAGCGTTTTGCTGTTTATTAAAGAGCTTTTTGGAAACCTCGTCCGTCGGCTCCGTTAAAACACCGTTGATAATCATAATCTGATTATTTATATCAAGCTGTGCGAGTTCCTGAGACGCTCTCATTGCTTCCTTAATAGGAGTTTCCTCGGCTCTTGTAACCAAAATAAGTGTCGTCAGATTCTTATCACTCAAAGTTTCCACAGCTTTTTTATAAATATCTTTTTTGCTCTCCAACCCTGAAAGTTGTCCCAAACAAGATGCACCGTGAGTATTTTCACTTATAAAACCGCTCCATGCCGACGGAAGTTGTAACATTCTAAGAGTGTGCCCTGTAGGAGCCGTATCAAAAATAATATTGTCATATTTTTCAGAAATTTCGCCGTCGGTTATGAAATTTGAAAACTCATTAAATGCAGCAATTTCAACAGTGCACGAACCGGATAACTGCTCCTCCATATTGGCAATAACCGATTGAGGAAGCTTACCTCTGTACGGCGAAATTACACTCTCTTTGTATTCCTCTGCCGCCTCTATCGGATCGAGATTCAAAACCGTAAGTCCGCTCACTTCATCGATTTTAACACCCTTGTTGTCCAACTTCTTATCAAAAACATCCTGCAAATTGGATGCGGGATCAGTGCTTATAAGAAGCACTTTTTTTCCTTCATCCGCAAGCTTTACAGCCGTGGCACAGGCAATTGAAGTTTTTCCGACACCGCCTTTTCCGGTAAAGAAAAGATACTTTGTCAGATGGTTTTTGTCAGGCATAAAAAGTTCATACATATTTGTCCCCCCATTTTTCTTAACAACATCCACAAGAACAACCGCCTTCTTTTTTGTCATTCTTTGAAACTTCTTTATTCTCTCCGTCTCCGCAACAACATGTGTCGTCATCGTCTCCGCTGCAACATGTGTCGCCATCGTCTCCGCTGCAACATGTGTCGTCATCGTCATCTCCGCAACAACATGATGTCGCCCCTTTTGGGAGAAGCATTTCCGCCGGAAGCTTTAAGAGAGTCAATATCTCATCATTTGCAGGATACCTTCCCTCTATTACAATCTCTCCGTCCAAAGTCACAACAGGCAAACCTTCGACACCCTTATCATTTAAATATTGGTTGACAATATTATTTTTGACAAATTCCATTGGTGCGCTGTTTAAATTAAATCTTTCAATTTCTACCCCTTCATTTTTTAACGTATTCAAAACTGTAGAAATACGAAGAAGTTCAGGGTCCACATTTACTCCGCAAAGCCCCGTTTCACAACATAGGGCAGGTTCATAGATACACATCTTGCTCATAATAATCTCTCCTTCATAATACATTGAAGATTTTCTATATGTGGCTTTTAATTATAGCCGATGCCAAAATATGCATCGGCGTATGAATACAATTCAAACAGAATTGTAAATCTTATTTTGTCCCACAACTGCAGTCTCTATCGCTTTCGCAACCACAATCCGATTCACTTTCGCCGTCGCAACAGCAATCGCAATTGGAATCACCTTCTCTTCCGGTGTTTAAAATCTTGTGACAAATACAATCCGGTTTATCTGAGAACATGATATCTAAAGTTTTCTGCAAATTGTTCAAAGTGGACTGATTCAGACAATAATAAACATTTTTTCCTTCTCTGCGAAAATTCACCAATTTTAAATTCACGAGCTGCTTCATGTCGTGAGACAAAGTAGGTTGCGTTATATGAAACGCCTCCAAAAGTTCGCAAGCACACAGCTCACCGCAAGAAAGCATATCCACGATGCGCAAACGCTTCGGATCGGACAACACTTTCAATATTTTCGCTGTATCGTTATATACCTTATCCAAAATCTCACCTCATATAGAAATCTTTCTATATGTTATTATATCATTTAATTTTAAAAACGTCAATACCTTTTTATAAAATCGTATCATTAGTTTTAATAAATCGAATAAAAATATAAAAAAAATATCTATGGAGGATTTTACTCCCACATAGATATTATAGAGTCTCTATAGTTTCGGTTTTGCTTCATAGCTCGTGTGAAGAAGTTCGTGAGCTCTTGGTCCCGCAACTTCGCCGAGATATGTTTCGTAAAGTTCTTTAATCTTTGGATTTTCGTGTGACTTTCTGAGTTTTTTATTTTGGTCGACACTGTAAATTCCTTCGGCTCTTCGTCTTAAAATGCTGATGTCACCGTGGTGGAAAGGTTGTCCGCCGCCGCCGATGCATCCGCCCGGACACGCCATAACTTCAATTGCATCGAACTTTTCTTCGCCGCTCTTAACTTTGTTTAAAAGTTTTCTCGTGTTTCCAAGTCCGTTTGCAACTGCGATTCTGACGTCTCTGTCGCCGATTTTTACGGTTGTTTCTTTGATTCCCGTAAGCCCTCTCAAATCTGTGAACTCGAGTTTTTCAAGTTCTTTTCCGGTCAAGGTTTCATAAGCGGTTCTTACCGTCGCTTCAATAACTCCGCCCGTCGCACCGAAGATCGCGCCTGCACCCGTCGATTCTCCCATAGGATCGTCGAAGTCGTCATCCGGAAGTTCAGTAAAATGAATTCCCGCTTCTTTAATCATCGATGCGAGTTCTCTCGTCGTTATAACCATATCGACATCGGACGCACCCTTGTGCTCAAGTTCAGGTCTTGCCGCTTCGAATTTCTTTGCGATGCACGGCATAACTGAAACCACAACCATATCTTCCGGTTTTATATTCATCTTTTCGCAGAGATATGACTTTGCGATTGCTCCGAACATTTCGTGTGGACTCTTACATGTGCTTGGAATGTCAATCATATCGGAGAATTGTTGCTCCATAAAGTTTACCCATCCCGGGCAACATGAAGTCAAAATCGGAAGCTTGCCGTTTCCCTTCATTCTTTCGACAAATTCATTCGCTTCTTCAACAATTGTGAGGTCGGCTGCGAAGTTTGTGTCAAATACCATATCAAAACCGAGTTTTCTTAGAGCTGTGACCATCTTTCCGGTCACAACAGTTCCCGGTTCCATTCCGAACATTTCACCAAGCGCAACTCTTACAGCCGGCGCCGTTTGAACTATAACCGTTTTGTTCGAGTGAAGAGCCTTCCAAACTTTTCTGACATTCGAAACTTCAGTGAGTGCGCCTGTCGGACAAACACTCAAGCATTGACCGCAGAATGTACAGGTCGTTTCGTACATAGTTCTGTTAAATGTACTGCCGACATGAGTATAAAATCCCCTTCCGATTTCTGCGAGCGCCCCGACCGTTTGCACTTCGTTACACATAGTTTCGCATCTTCTGCAAAGAATGCATTTGTTCGGGTCTCTCACGAGCGAAAGACTGTTTGCGTCAATCGGCAACTCTCTCATTTCGCCTTGATAAGGAATTTCTCTTATTCCAAGATCGTGCGCAATTTTTTGAAGTTGACAGTCGAGATTCTTCGCACATGTCAAACATGAATTCGGGTGGTCCGAAAGAAGAAGCTCCACAACCGTTCTTCTCGCTTGAACAGCTCTCGTGGAGTCGGTTTCAATAATCATTCCTTCCTTTACAGGTGTTGCGCATGACGGAAAGAGTTTTCCGCTTTTTTTATCTTCAACCATACAAACTCTGCAGCTTGCAAGTTTATTTATAAATTTTATGTCGTGTAAATCCATATGACAAAGTGTTGGAATTTGAATGTCTATCATATTTGCAGCCTGCAAAATGGTAGTTCCCTTCTCCACACTTATATCTATTCCGTTGATTTTAAGGTTAATCATTTTGACCTCCTAATCCAAAATAATTGCATTCACAGGACATGCTTCCATACATTGTCCGCACTTTATGCACTTTGTAGAATCAATCTCGTGTTTCGCTCTCACTTCTCCGGAAATACAACTTACCGGACATGTTTTTGCGCATTTTGTACAGCCTATGCATTTGTCCGTTATGAAATATTCGAGAATGCCCTTACATCTCTTTGCCGGGCATGTTTTATGTTCGCCGACGTGGGCCATATATTCATCTCTGAAATAGTGGAGCGTTGACAAAATCGGGTTCGGACTCGATTGACCAAGTCCACAAAGACTTGTTTCGCAAACAACTTTTGAAAGTGTTTCAAGCTTTTCAATCGTAGTTTCGTCGCCTCTTCCTTCCGTCAAATCAACGAGCATTTCATAGAGTCTCTTGTTTCCGATTCTACAAGGCGTGCACTTTCCACATGATTCATCGACCGAGAACTCGAGGAAGAATCTTGCAACGTCGACCATACAGTCGTCTTCGTCCATTACAACCATTCCGCCGGAGCCCATGATTGAGCCGATTGCCTTCAATGATTCAAAATCGCATCCGGTGTCAAAAAGCTCAGTCGGAATACACCCGCCGGACGGTCCGCCCGTTTGAACGGCTTTTGCTTTTTTGCCGTTTTGAATGCCTTCTCCAATGTCATAAACAATCGTGTTTATCGAAGTTCCCATCGGCACTTCAACAAGTCCCGAATGCTCAATTTTTCCAACGAGCGCAAAAACTTTCGTGCCCGGTGAATCCTTTGTGCCGATTGAACTGAACCAGTCGGCTCCTTTATTTATAATTTGCGCGATATTTGCAAAAGTTTCAACATTATTTATAACCGTCGGCTTGCCCCAAAGTCCACGTTCAGTAGTCCTGAATTCCTTGTTTCGTGGCATTCCGCGTCTGCCTTCGATGGATTCCATAAGAGCGGTTCCTTCGCCGCAAACAAATGCACCGGCGCCTAGTCTTAATTCAATCGAAAAGTCGAAATCGCTTCCCATAATATTTTTTCCGAGAAGATTTTTTTCTTCGGCTTCTTTTATCGCTATATTCAAGCTTTGAACAGCTTTTGGATATTCCGCTCTGACATAAATAAAACCGTGTTTCGCACCGACTGCAAGACCTGCAATAGCCATACCTTCAAGCACGCTGTGCGGGTCAAATTCAAGAACCGACCTGTCCATAAAAGCGCCCGGGTCGCCTTCGTCGGCGTTACAAATTATATATTTCGTCGGCTCTGTTTGAACAAATGCCGCTTCCCACTTTCTGCCCGTAGGGAATCCCGCGCCGCCGCGTCCTCTAAGCCCGGATTTTTTTACCGTGTCGATAATTTCTTCACGGCTCATTTCATTCAAACATTTTTCAAGTGCGAAATAGCCGTCTCTTGCAATATATTCTTCAATTGAAGCAGGGTCGATGACGTTGCAGTTTCTCAAAACAATTCTCTTTTGTTTTTTGTAGAAATCGCCCTCAGGATAAATATCTTCACCGTCAATTACGAATCCACCCTTTTCAAGCCTTTCAATGAGCTGAGGATAAGTATCGCTTTTAATTTTTGTGAGTTCTTGTCTATTCATATTATTTCCCCTCTGCATCAAATAATATTTGGTCAATCATATCCTTCTTGACAAATGGAATATTTGTTCCGTCGACCGTGACAACAGGTGCGCTTCCGCATTCGCCCACACATCTCGTTTCTATAACGGAGAATTTTCCGTCGGCTGTAGTTTCGCCCGGCTTTACATTTAAAGTTTTACAAAACTCGTCCAAAAGTTTATCCGCGCCTTTTACATAACACGCCGTTCCAAGACAGATACAGATTTCGTGTTCGCCTCTCGGTGTCAATGTGAACTGTGAATAAAAGGTTGCAACTCCGAAGATTTCACTCGACGGCTTGTTGAGTTTTAATGCGATGTAATCAACAATCGGCTCCGGAATGTAACCGAAAATACGTTGAGCTTCTTGTAACACCGGCATAACTGCCCCCGGTGTATCCTTTTTCATGTCGACAAATTTTACAAATTCATCAAACTTGTCCTTATCTTTTTTGTAGCAAAAAGTCATACGAAACTCCTTTCAGATGTCCATTTTCATTTAACCGGGGAGCCTATCTCCCCATTATAAGTATTCATTATTAAGTATAGATATATTATACATTATAAAGAATTTGATGTCAATATTTTGAAACAAATTAGTGAAATTCATAACAAGTAATTTTGATTTTTTAGACCGGCTGTTGTATAATTGGAGTGAAAATATTTTGTATTGGAGGATAAAATGAATAATAATAAATTTAAATTAATTATTTCACTAATAATGCTTTTCATTCCATTATTCTTTTTGATAAACACACAATATGGTTGCACAAAAAAGAACGATGAGAATAAAACCGAAAACAAGGTTGAAAGCGAAGTAAATGATACCGAAACTTCGAATGATGAAGATAAAAACGATATTAAAGAAGACGAAAATACTGAGGATAAAAACACGGATGAAAAGACCGACGAAAGTTCCGACAATCAAAAAGCCGGCGAGTCTTTAGAAATCGGCGGACTCAAAGTCTACACAATGAAGGGACCGACTGCAATGAGCATGGCTCCAATGGCTCCATATCTCGGCACAAATCTCGTCATAACCGGCTCTATTGAAGAGCAAATCGCCGCTCTAAAAAAAGACGAAGGCGACATCTATCTCATTCCGTCAAATCTTTTTGCCAAACTGAAAAACAGCGGAATGGAGCTTGAACTTCTATATGGAAATGCGGGGAATGTGTTGAGTCTTGTCGGCAAAAACGAAATCTCGGACATTTCCGAACTCAAGGGAAAGACAGTTGCCCTCACGGGTCGCGGCGCAGTTCCTGAAATGATTTTAAACAAGCTTCTTGAAACTGCAAATCTCACACAAGACGACATCAACCCGATCTTTTTAAACGAACCGACCGAAGCCGCTCCGATTATTAAAAAGAACGAAGACGCATTCCTTCTTCTTCCGGAGCCTTTTGCAAGTGCAATCGCCGAAAAGGTCGACGATATAAAACCTGCAATCGACATCAATGAGGTTTGGAATAAATCAGAACTTCCACAAGTAATTACTTCAGTAATTGTTGTAAAGGCGGATGTCTATGAAAATAAAAAACAGGAAATAATAAAATTCTTAAATCTTTATACAAGGGGAGTCGATTCGCTCAAGCAAGCTCCTTCTGCTTATTCGAAACTAATCGAATCAATGGGCATCGTTCCTCAAAAAGTCGCCGAAAATTCCGTTCCGAAAATTGAATTTGTAAATCTTACGGGAAAAGCGCTCCGCGATGAGCTCGACAATTTTTTCACCGCACTTATGGACACAAATCCGGAACTTATCGGCGGAAAATTACCGCAATATGAAAACTAACAGAAAAAGACTTTTGGGGGCTGTGGCACTGATTATTATTTGGAGCGCTGCAGCCCTTATTGTTGACGACGAAATTATTCTGCCCTCTTTTGTGGATGTCTTTAAAAAACTCATCTCGATGTTTAAAACGGGCGCACTTCTCCCGGCAATTTTAAAAACCGCCTCTCGAATTATGATTGGCGTTTTAATCTCGATAGTTTTTGGAAATTTTCTCGCATATATTTCATATAAATTTAAACTCAAGGAATATTTAGAGCCGCTCTTTTCAATTCTTAGAACGATTCCGGTAATAAGTATCGTTTTAATAGTTCTCTTTTTTGCCGAGAAGAATCTCCTCTCACTCATAGTTGTAATTCTTGTGACTTTGCCTATTGTGTACGAAAATGTTCACACTGCCCTCACAAATATCGACTCCAAAAAACTTGAGCTTGCGAAGATATACGATTTAAAAAGCGGGACCGTCTTTCGATATATCGAACTCCCGACAATTATAAAAAGCACGCTTATGAGCCTTCGAATCGCTCTTGGTCTTTCGTTCAAAGCGGGGGCGACTTCGGAAGTTGTCTCGGGTGCGACGGGAGGACTAGGCGAACTTATGTATGTTTCAAAGCTTTCGTTTGATATGCCCGAACTCATCGCAATCACATTTGTCATCATAATTCTCTCGTTTATATTCGAAATGATTGCCGGCTTTTTATACAAAAGGAGTTTAAAAATTTATGATTAAACTTAAACTTAAAGAAAAAAGATTTGACGACAATTTAATACTCGAAAAAATAAATCTCGAAATAAATCCCGGCGACATCATGCACATCGTCGGAAAATCAGGAGTCGGAAAGACTACACTTCTTCGAATCTTGTCGGGTCTCGATTCCGATTTTACCGGAACGCTTTCGAATACTTTTGAGAGAAAAGCGATTGTTTTTCCGGAGAGAGTTTTTCTTGGCGGCATAAATATTTTTAAAGAGGTAAAACTTTTCACAAATAAAAGTGATTTAGAAATTTTGGATGCTTTTTCCGAACTCGGTCTCGATAAAGATGTAGATAAAAAAGCGTCCGAGCTCTCAACGGGCATGCGAAGTCGCCTTTCAATAATACGCGCTGCTCTTTCGGAAGCCGACATTTTATTTTTGGACGAACCGCTTCTCGGTCTCGATGAATACACGAAAAAAATTACGATTGATTTTCTTTTAAAACACCTCAAAGGTCGAACTGTTCTCTATACCGGCGAATCTATCGCTCCCTTTTCGAAGCATGAAAAAGAACTTTTTATTTAATTTTATAAAAAACGCTTGACATTGATAATTTTTGGGTATATAATAATTTGTTAGCATAGTCTAACTGATAAAGGACCTTTAGAAGGAGGAAACTAATGCCGATTTTAATGGCTGAAGAAAATAAAGATTATAGAATCTTGAGAGTTAAAGGAACCGAGGAAGTTGTAACTCATCTCAGAAATATGGGATTTGTTCCTGATGCAATTGTCTCGATTCTTCAAAAAACGGAGAGCGGCATAATTGTAAAACTTTATGAGTCGAGAGTTGCGATTGATAGAACTCTTGGATCTAAAATCGATGTTTGTGAGGCGTAATTATGAGAACTATTGAAGATTTAAAAATTAATGAAACTGCGAAAGTGAAAAAGCTTCATGGCGACACTGCCGTAAAAAAACACATTATGGATATGGGTATCACAAAGGGTGCAGATGTTACACTTGTCAAGGTTGCTCCTCTCGGTGACCCGATGGAGCTTAGAGTTAGAGGTTATGAACTTTCTATAAGAGCAGCCGAAGCAAAAAAAATAGAAATAGAATAATCTATTTTTTACTTAAAAAGTTAATGCTAGCTAATTTGTGATAAAAAATGAAAAAATAAATTGTTTTCAATTATGGAGGTGTTTTAGTTGAAAATAGCATTAGTCGGAAATCCGAATTGCGGAAAGACAACAATGTTCAACGACATGACCGGTGCATACCAATATGTCGGCAACTGGCCCGGTGTTACTGTTGAGAAAAAAACCGGGAAACTTTTAAAAGACAAAAAAGTCCAAGTGGTGGACCTTCCGGGAATTTATTCCCTCTCGCCATACACTTTGGAGGAAGTTATTACGCGTGATTATATCAAAGACGAAAGTCCTGACGTCATAATCAATATAGTCGACGCGACAAATCTTGAAAGAAATCTATACTTAACGGGACAAGTTCTCGAAATGGGCGTGCCTACCGTCATCGCTTTAAATATGATGGATATGGCGAAAAAAAGCGGGCTCACAGTTGACATAAAAAAGCTTGAGAAAAAACTTGGAGTGCCCGTAATTCCGACGTCCGCTGTAAAAGGTGACGGACTCAACGAGCTCATTTCAAAGGCGATTGAAATCGGACAAAAGCACACAACTCCGAATTTCCAAAAATTTGGAAACGAAGTTGAAAATGCGCTTTCAAATATTGCATCGCTCATGAATATGGATTCGGAAAAAGACAGATATCTCATCGTAAAAATCTTTGAAAAAGACGAAAAGATTTTGGAAAAATTAAATATCGAGCCGTCTCTCTTCGAAAAAATCGAATCGGTGATTTCTAAAACCGAAGAAAGCATGGATGACGACTCGGAATCCATCATAACCACTGAAAGATACGACAATATTCAAAGCGAAGTTGCAGGAATTCTTGAAAAATCGAAAAACAAAAAACTGAGCACGTCTGACAAAATCGACCGCATCGTAACAAACAGATTCCTTGCAATTCCAATATTTCTTTTGATTATGTGGGGCATCTACTATGTTTCGATTTCAACGCTCGGCGACTACGCAATCGGCGCAATCGAAGGCCTCTTTGAAAACATCGGCGAATATTTGACGACAAAGCTTCCCGAACTCGGCGCAAGCGAAGTTGTAACCTCGCTCATAAACGACGGAATCGTTCAACCTATCGGTGCAATCTTCACATTTGTTCCGCAACTCATGATGCTCTTCTTCTTCCTGTCTCTTCTCGAAGACTCGGGATATATGGCAAGAGTTGCATTTATAATGGACAAACTTTTCAGAAAATTCGGACTTTCAGGAAAGAGCTTCATTCCGATGCTAATCGGCACGGGCTGCTCAATTCCGGGAGTTATGGCTACAAGAACAATCGAATCAGATGCTGACAGGAAGATGACAATTCTTCTCACACCGTTTATTCCATGCGGCGCAAAACTTCCTATTTTTGCAATGTTTATTTCAATAATATTCAATGGCGCATCGTGGATTGCTCCTCTCATCTATCTCATCTCAATTGTAGTCGTAATCATTGCGGGAATCGTTTTAAAACGCACGAAAAGATTTAAGGGCGACCCGGCACCGTTTGTTATGGAGCTGCCGCCTTACAGATTCCCGACCATGAAAAACGTGGTCATTCACATGTGGGAAAAGGCGAAATCCTTCATCATTAAAGCCGGAACAGTCATATTCATCGCATGTTTGGTACTTTGGGTTCTCCAAAGCTTCAATTTCAAATTCGAATATTTGGGAGATGACATCGAAAGCTCGATGCTCGCAAAAATCGGTGGCGTTTTAAGATATATCTTTGTTCCGCTCGGATTCGGCGACTCATGGGCTCCTGCTGTCGCATCAATCACCGGACTCGTCGCAAAGGAAGTTGTAGTTGCAACATTTGCAAGTGTCGGCGCAAAAGTTCCGATTTACTTCAGCTATGTCACGGCATTTTCATTCATCATATTCACAATGTTCGCAGCACCTTGCTTTGCAGCAATCGGAGCTATGAAGCGTGAACTCGGAAACAACAAAGACACACTCTTTACAGTCGGTTTCCAAACAACGCTCGCATACGTGCTCTCATTCATTGTAAATCAAGTCGGCAACCTAATTTTCAAAGGCACAAAATACACCGAAAAAATTCATCTCGACCACTCCATTTTGGAAGAAGCGAGTGAATCGGTCGACGTTAAGGGAAATTTGGTTTTATATGTAATTGCCGGACTTATCGTCGTTGCAGTTGTAGGTGCGCTCATTGCAAGACTCAAACAAAAATCGAAATATAAAAAGGTGGCGTAATATGGGCACACTCGATATAATTTTGGTCGGTATAGTATTAATAGTTTTATTCTTTGCGATAAAGAGAGTTAGAAGTTCCATAAAATCGGGCGGTTGCGCGGGGTGTTCGCACAGCTGCGACTGCAAAAAAAGACAAAAGGAACTCGAGCGCGGTTACAAAGAATGGCAAGAAAAGCAAAAAAATAAAGCATAATAAAAATGTCGGAGAAAACCTCGACATTTTTTGTGTTTAATTTTTCTCTTTTCCTGTAATCGTTCTCACTTCAAGCTTATATACAAGAGTCCTCGGCATTGCCGCCCTGCTCCAAGGAAAATCCTCCATATGGTAGTGATCCATAATTTTTTGGAGCGCATGCTCCTTCTCCTCTTCGTCTTCTATAAAATAAATCTCGCCAGTGCCTATGACACTCTTGTAGCGAAAAGTGCAGTATCCGCGCGACTCCTCGGAATAAAGTTCGTGCGCCGTGTCCATCTCAAATGAAACTTTGTTGTTCTTTTTTATAAGGTCGATTTTCATCCCCTCAAGCGCAGAGTGAAAATACAAAACGAGATTTTCCCCCATCTCATATCCGAAATTTAACGGTACGATGTACGGATATTCCTCGCCGTTTATCGCAATTCTGCACACTTCGCAAGCGTCGATGACCTCTGCGATTTTATTTATATCTTTTATTTCTCTATTTTTCTGTCTCATCTTTTTTATTCTTCAAATGCTCCTTGTACAGTTTTTTCATGAGCTCTTCAAGTTCAAAGACACTCATGCTCTTTCCTTCCTTCTCATTTTTTGTCATGATTGCAAGCGTCTCGATATATGAAAACGCAAGTGCCGTCGTTAAAATCGACGCCGTGCTTCCTGAAATCAGACCTCCAACAACAGTTCCCGCTCCCGGAATAAGTTTTAAAACATTTGAAACTATATATCTTCCGAGAAATGTCGCCCCACCCGTTCCACCGACCGCAGCGACAATCGATGTGAGCCTTGTCTTGTCGAGCGAGAGTCCGAAAATCGCCGTTATATGAGCGAGCATTGCAACCTGCATCGGCACCAACACCGACGCATCGCTGAACGGAATTGGCACAAAACCGACTCCGAAAGTTGTTGCGATGTATTTTTTCGCCCAACTGCGCGCCCTTTTCACTTTTAAATCGATGTCCGCATGTTGGGCATTAATAAAAGAATTTCTTGTCTCCTCCGGAATCAGACTCACAGTCTTTTGCACAAGTTCCTTTAAGCCCTGCGGTTTTATGACAAGACTTGACGAAAGGCGCATCTCTTTTGAGAGCACCGGAATTATATCCGCCACATTCAAATCAAGCGAGTGCAAATATTTGTCGAGTTCCCTCGCCTCGTCTCCGAAATATTTACTTAAAACCAAAATGACCGGCACAAATTTTGCAAGTTCATTTATAAGATTTATTTCCGCATCCTCAATCCTTGCGCTTTGCGCACTTATTACAAAATATGCAACGTGAATCGGGTCATTTTCCGACTCTTTTTTCTTTAAGAACTCATGCACTTCGGCGATTATCTCGCTCTCATTCTTCTCGAGTTCAAGCCCCTTCGTGTCATATAAAACTATCGGAATATTTTCTTTAGTAATTCTCGTAACACTCTTTGTGACCGGCTTTCCAATCCCCGTCGTCGCAAGTTTTTCCCTGAAAATCGCATTTATTAGCGTGCTCTTTCCGACACCCGTCTTTCCGACGACCAAAACATTCACAGGAGGCATCTCCTTTAAAACGTCCATAGTCTTGTCGAAAAGCTCGTCAGCAACATTTATATTATCAATATTTTTATTCATACCATCACCTACATATATTTTACCACATAAATCAGTTTTTAAACTTATACTTTCAGGCGAGAATTATAAAGATTTTATATTTTCAAATTGGGTATAAGTTTTTAGAGGTGAGAATTTTGAAAAAAATATTAATTACAATGAGAGTTCCGAAAGACACTCTCGATATGCTTTCCAAAAATTTTGAGTTGGACTACAACGACAGTCTCGAATTTTTGCCGAAAGATTTACTTAAAGAAAAAGTTAAAAACGCGGATGCCGCTTTGATTCCTTTGAGCGAAAAATGGGACAAAGAAATCATCGACTCCGCAAAAAATTTAAAAATTATCGCAAACTTCGGTGCGGGCTACGACAACATCGACATAGAAGCCGCAAGGGAAAAAGGTATAATTGTCACAAATGCCCCTGCAAAGGGCTCGACAAATGCAACCGCCGAAATCGCAATGGGACTTATTGTGGACATTATGCGCGGAATAACGAGGGGCGAAGAAGCGCTTCGTAAGGGCGAGTTTAAGGGTTGGAAACCGACTTTCGGACTCGGTCCCGTTTTGTATGGGAAAACTCTAGGCATTTTCGGACTCGGACGAATCGGAAAAGGCGTTGCCGCTCGCGCAAAAGCATTCGGCATGAACGTGATTTATAATTCGAGAACAAAACTCGAGGATGCGCATGAAAAAGAACTCGGCGTAAAATATGTAGAATTTAATGAACTCCTTAAACAAAGCGACGTCATAAGTTTGAATCCGTCCTATTCAAAAGAGCTTCACCATCTCTTTAACGAAGAAACATTTAAAAAGATGAAACCGAGCGCATATCTTGTAAACACATCGCGCGGTCCCATAATCGACGAAAAAGCGCTGTCAAAGGCTCTCGAAGAAAAGGTTATAAAGGGCGCCGCAATCGACGTTTATGAATTCGAGCCTGCCGTCACGGAATCTCTTTTAAAACTCGACAACATAGTTCTCTCTCCGCACCTTGGAAACGCGTCCATTGAAGCGAGAGACGAAATGGGAATGATGGCTGCGAAAAATATTATCGCCGTTTTAAACGGTGAAGAAGCGCCGAATAAAGTGAATTAAAATATCGACCGACGTGGAAACATGTCGGTTTTTTTGTATAAAAAAGTCCGCCTTCGTAAACTTCAAAGCTTCCAAAAGCGGACTCATTTTTATCTCGTTTTTAAAACCGTGTCAATATAAACATTTTCAATTGATTTTTGAATATTTTTCTTGACTCCAGGCATTTCATTTTCCAAATTGTTCAAAATCTCGCGCATTCTGTCTCTCGTGGTTTCAATCTTGCCTTCGCTCAAAACGCATCTGCAGCCGAGCGATTCGAGCCCGATATAGTCCCTAAACTTTATGATGTCGGACTCTCCGACGAGATAGAGCGGTCTTATAAGTTTGATGCCCGGGTGATTGGCGCTGTCCAAAATCGGCATCATATTTCTAAATGAACCTTGCATAAACATATTCATGAGTGTCGTCTGCACAACGTCGTCCATGTGGTGACCTAGTGCAATTTTGTTTGCTCCGAGTTTTTCCGCTTGTCCATAAAGAGCGCCGCGCCTCATCCTTGCACACAAAAAGCAAGGATTGTCCGCCGCCATCTCCTTTGTAATTTTAAAAATGTCGGTGTCGAACACTTTTAATTCCATCTCAAGTTTGTCATATATTCCTTTGATGTGGTTTACATAATCGTAGTCAAACCCCGGATTCATCATCACATGACACAGCTCGAAATTTCTCTCGCCGTGCTCATAGAGTTCCTCCATAAGAAGCGAGAGCGTTATTGAGTCTTTGCCGCCGCTCACACAGCACATGATTTTGTCGCCCGATTCAATCAATTTATATGATTTTATAGCTTTTATAAACTCGCGGTAAATCGGTTTTCTGAATTTTTTTATTAATGCTCTTCTCGCAGTATTTCCATCAAGCATTACAACTCTCCCTCCGGATCTATCAATTCTCCATTTTTCAAAATTTCAAAGTGAACGTGGCTTCCAGTCGAATTGCCGGTCGAACCCATAAGCCCGATTGCTTCGTTCTTATCCACAATTTGCGACACGCTTACAAGCGGTTTTAAAAGATGCGCATATCTCGTTTGATATCCGCCCTTGTGGTCGATGATAACCACATTTCCGTAGCTTCCGCTGAAGCCCGCAAAAACGACTTTGCCCCTTTGCGAAGCTCGAACAGTTGCGCCGAGATAGTTCGCGATGTCAAGTCCTCTGTGGAACCCGTCAAATCTCGGTCCGAATCCGCTCGTTATGCGCCCGATGCTCGGCCAACCGAACTTCGGCTTCATCGCCTCGTCTCTGTCGCCGACACGTCTTATTTCGGACGACGGTTCAACGCTAACCACTTCGTCCAAAACTTCGGTTTTTACAACTTTTCCATTTATAAAAAAGTTCTCCGAATTTCTCAAAAGCTCGCCGTCAACCCCTTCTCTTTCGACTACCTCCTCGCCCTTCTCGAGCGTTTCGTCGTAGTTTAAAATCGTGGTTTGCGGAAGTACAACTCTCTCGGTTCTCTTGTCTTTTATAATTATGTCAAGCGAAAAAGGCTCTTTATTTGTCACAAAAACCCCGGGAAAATCCGTCGCTTTTTTCAGTCCCGAACTCTCGCCCAGCTCTTCGTCTTTGAAAACAATCTTGTTGTTCTTTGTCGCCGTAAAAATTTTCGAGTAAAACTCGGTCTTCGTCAAGATGTCCTCGTCCCTTACGAGAGTGTGTTTAACCTCGATGTCGTCCAAGAATTTCACATCGAGAATCTTTGTGTCACGCTCGTCGCCGCCGGTAATTTTCTTCACATAATAAGTCTTAAACTGGCTCAGCATATCGAGCACATCATCCCTGTTCATTAGTCCCGCGATGCACTCGCCGTTTTTAAACACGCCCCACGCGTTCACATATTTCGGAAGCTTGTTTACAAACATCGCTTCGAGCTCCATCTTGTCCGTAGTCTTTCCGAAAAATTCATAGGTCTCCATCTGTTTTATGTCCTCGTAAAGAATTATCTTTCCGAACTTTATTGACTCCTTCGCCTCTTCAAATGCTTCCTTTATTTCATTTTCATCTTTAACCTTCGCATACAACTTCCCGTTCTCGTCAAAAATAAAAATTCGTCTTGACTCCTTTTGGAGAATTGCTGCGCATAAAGAAAATAAAAGCAGGAACAAGCCTGCATAAATTAATATTTTTTTATCTTTATTCTTCATATTCATCACGTAGTTATTTTACCATTTTTTGTTAAATAATTCAAATTCTTCTCACTTTGCCGTAGATGACCGCCAAAATATAGATAAAAAGATTTGAAACTACAATCGTCGCACCGGTCGGCGTGCTCAAGAAAAAGCTCACAATGACACCCATTACAACCGATATGAAAGCAACAATTGCGCTCACAATAATCGAGCCCTTAAAGCTTTTTGCAATTCTAAATGACGTGAGCGCCGGGAAAATCGTGAGCCCCGAAATCAGAAGCGCCCCGATAACCCTCATTCCGAGAACAATTACAATCGCAGTGATTACCGAGAGAACCATTCTGTAAAAGTTCACATTTATTCCGATTGCTCTCGAAAATGTCTCGTCGAATGTGACCGCAAAAATTTTGTTATAAAATAAAATATAAAAAAGAATCACAAAAATCGAAACCGCAACCGTGATGTAGACTTCCGTCGTCGTTGTCGCAAGAATAGAGCCGAACATAAATTGATATATGTCGACATTCATTCCCTTTGTGAGAGACGTCGCCATAACGCCGATTGAGAGCGCACCCGACGAAAGAAGTGCAATCATTCCGTCGGCGTTTATTTTTTTGTTGTTGCTGATTTTAAGCGTGAAAAACGCCGCGACAATAACCACCGGAATTGAAAAATATAAAGGCGCAATGCCGAGACTTATTGCAATCGCAAATGCACCGAAGCCGACGTGGCTGAGACCGTCGCCTATCATCGAATAGTTTTTCAAGACAAGACTCACGCCCAAAACCGCCGCGATGACCCCCGTCAAAACGCCGACTATGAGTGCTTTTTGTATAAAAGCGTATGATAACATTTCAGATAACTCACTCATGGATATGCACCCCGTTTAAAACTCTGAATAAATCACTCTTGACATACTCGTCCTTCTCCCCGAAAAAGAGTATGCCGCTGTTGTTTGCGCCGAGGTGAAGGACCTTATTTGCGCAGTTTATAACATTTTTGACGTCATGCGAAATGATTACAATCGTTTCTCCGGCGTGATTTAATCTGTCCACTTCATCATAAAACTCCGCCGTCGCAATCGGGTCGAGAGCAGTTGTCGGCTCGTCCAAAAAGAGAATCTCCGCCCCTCTTATCATCGCGCGCGCAAGCATAACTCTCTTTTCCTGTCCCCCAGAAAGATTTGAAATCGGTTTATCTTTTAAATCCCCAATGTTTAGAAGTTTTAAAATTTCATCCAGCTTTCGCCTGTCCTCTTTGGTGAAAAACAGCTTCTTCTTTTCGATTAATCCGCTCAAAATAACCTCACTGACAAGCGCCGGGAAATTTTTCTGTGCGCTGTTTATTTGCGGAACATAACCGATTTCCTTAAATTCATTTCTTATAACCTCGCCTTTGTCCGGTTTTTTTAGCCCCAAAATCGTCTTCATTAGAGTCGACTTGCCCGAGCCGTTTTCTCCGACAATCACGAGATAGTCTCCCTTTTTTATCTCGAAGCTTAAGTCCGAAAACACTTTCACATCTCCGTAGCTTGCGGAGAGATTTTTTACCTCGAGCATTAGAGAAGTCCCTTTCTTAACGCTTCTATATTGTTTTTCATAATTTCAAGATACGTAAGCCCCTTACCGAAATCGTCTTTACTCAAATTGTGGCACGAGTGAAAAAGCACCGGTTCAGCGCCCGTTTCATTTGCAATTTCTCGCGCCATCTTCGGGTCGGTCAGCTCCTCGTAGTAAATCACCTTTGCATTTCTTTCTTTCATCTCGTCGATAATCAGCGCCATATCCTTTGCGGACGGCTCGCTGTCCGATGCGCAGGTTTGATAAATGCTTCTTGCGTTTATTTTGTAGTCACGCGCAAAATATTTCAGTGCAAAAGGACTTGAAAAATACATTGTCGCATCTTTTGATTCATTTACAACTGCCGTAAACTCTTCATCGATTTGGTCGAGCTCTTTTAAATATGCATCCAAATTTTTCTTGTATGCCGATTCATTTTTATTGTCAACTTTAGCGAGCCCTACGTAAATATTCTCGCACATAACCTTCGCAAGTTTCGGACTTGTCCAAATGTGCGGATCGTACAAATGATGATGGTGATGATGGTGATGATCATGTTCATCGTGTTCATCCTCATCGTGCTCATCTTCATCGTGTTCGTCGTGCTCATCTTCATCGTGTTCGTCGTGCTCGTCTTCATCATGACCCGACTTTATAAGCTCGATTCCCTTCGACGCATCGACAATTTTATTTTCATCAAGCGCAAGGCTTTCCCTGATTTTCTTAAACCATTCTTCCATATAATCGCCCGTGTAAATCACAAGGTCCGCTTCTTTTAAAAGTTTCATATCGTCCGGTCCCGGCTCAAAAGTGTGACTGTCGACCCCCGGCGGCAAAAGAAGTTCTACATCCGCATACTTTGCGAGCTCTTTTGCAAAACTGTAGTCCGGAAAAAGTGTCGCTACAATTTTGAGATTTCCTGTTTCTTTACTTGTTTCCCTAACTTCGGTGTCCGTTTTTTTGCACCCAAATAAAAAGAGCGCAAAAATACAAACCGAAAAAATTATTTTTCTATTCATCGTCTTCCTCTTTTTCTTCGCATTCGCTGCAAACGCCGTAAAAAATAAGGCTGTTCGTGTCGATTGTAAAATTGTGATGCGCCTTTATGTGGTGTTTAAAATTCAAAAGATCGATGCAGTCAAGCACAAACTTCCTTCCGCATTTCGTACATTTCAAAGTTGCAACGTCTCTGTCTTCGCGCGCAAGTTTGTATCTCACTTTGCCTCCCACATAATATGTGTTTATGATTCCTTTTTCCGCAAGCATTTTCAGATGTCTATAAACTGTCGCAACTCCAACTTTCTTTCCTTCTTTTTCAAGTGTCGAAACGATTTCGTCGCAGCTGAAGTCGTCGCCGCTTTCAAGTAATTTGTCTATATTATTTCTTTGCTCTGTATTATAAATACGTGCCATAATAACTCTCCTTAAATTGAATTTGATAATCATTATCCTCATTAATCTTAACACTACATTTTTATTTTGTCAACACTTTTTATGTATTTATTAATTGTGCGCTTGCTTACACAAAAGTAATTTTTGTTTAAAAACACATATTACGGGTAATAATCTAATAGTATAATATTTTTAAAAGGGAGAATTTATGAAGTTAATAAGTTGGAACGTAAACGGCATTAGAGCTACTTTAAAGAAAGGTTTTATGGATTTTTTTAGCGACGCCGATGCCGATATTTTTGCAATAGAGGAAACAAAATGTCACGCTCACCAAGTCGAGCTTGATTTGCCTGGCTATTTTCAATATTGGCACCAAGCCGAAAGAAAAGGTTATTCCGGCACGGCGGTTTTTACAAAAGTTGAACCGCTTAACGTGAGACGTTCCGGTGTCGATTTTTTTGAAGACTTCGACAACGAAGGACGTGTGCTTGAACTTGAATTTGAAAAATTTTATTTTGTTAATTGCTACACCCCGAATTCCAAAAGCGATTTGAGCAGAATCCCTTACCGCGTGACGTGGGAAGGAAAGATGCGCGATTACTTGAAGGAATTGGAAGAGAAAAAACCTGTAATTTATACGGGCGACTTAAATGTTGCGCACAAGGAAATTGATTTGAAAAATCCGTCTTCCAATAAAAATTCGGCAGGTTTTACAAAAGAGGAAAGAGAAAATATGACTTTCCTTCTCGAGCGCGGATTCGTCGACACATTCAGACATCTCTACCCTGAGAAAACCGACGTCTACACTTGGTGGAGCTACATCACAAGGGCGCGCGACAGAAATGCTGGTTGGAGAATTGACTATTTCATCGTGAGCGAGTCGCTTGTACCATATGTAAAAGATTCCAAATGTTTGATGGAAATCATGGGCTCGGACCACTGCCCTGTCGAACTTCAAATAGATTTTACCAAAAATTAAATAAATTTTTTTCAAAATGGGTATTATAGTACTATGTCAACTTTGGAAGGAGTGATATTATGAGTGATGATTTTTACAATGAAAATGACGACTACGAAAGTTATCGCGAAAGGCGTCAACGTGAACGTGAAGAAAGAATCAAAAATCTCCTGGATAGACGTGAAGCCTATAACAATAGAGAAAATAATGAAAATTTTTACAGCGACAGAAATTATGAAAGTCAAAAACAACCCGAGCCTAAAAAGAAAAAGGGTACCGGCAAAAAGCTTTTATCCCTTATACTATGTGCACTTTTAGGTTTCGGCGGCGGTTTTCTCGGCGCAAAGGTGTTCGATGAAAATAAACCCGTCGAAGTGAGAGAGGTGCCTTCGAATGCGCCTGCAATATCAATAAAGCCGACCGGCGAAGAAGGTGTAGTTGAAGCGGTTGCAAAGAAAGCTCTGCCGTCAGTTGTCGGTATAACGACAGTTGAAACGGTCGAAGGATTTTTCGGCGCACAAGAACTTCAAGGCGTCGGCTCGGGAATTATCGTCGCAAATGACGGATATATTTTGACAAACAGCCACGTTGTCGGCGACGGAAAAGCAAGCCGAATCGACGTGCTTTTGGACGACAATTCAACGGTACCTGCAAGACTTTTGTGGAACGATGCAAGCATGGACCTTGCAGTCATAAAGGTTGATAAAACAGGACTTGTTGCTGCTGAACTCGGCGACAGCGAAAAATTAAACATCGGTGAAAAAGCAATCGCAATAGGAAATCCGCTTGGACTGAACTTCAACAGATCCGTCACCGCCGGATATATTTCCGGAATCGGAAGAACCTTGACGACAAGAGACGGCAAAGCGATTTCAAACCTTATTCAAACAGACGCCGCTATAAACCAAGGAAACTCGGGCGGTCCGCTTTTGAACTCAAAAGGACAAGTCATCGGAATAAACTCGGCAAAAATAGGCGGCGAAGGAACAGAAGGTCTCGGCTTTGCAATTCCAATAAACACAGCGAAAGAAATTGTCACATCGCTAATCGAAAAAGGCGATGCAAAACCGATTGTTCTCGGCATCCAAATTGCCGACTACGACTACTACAAGGCGTATTTCAGAATAAAGGACAAATACACCGGAGTAATCATTTTAAAAATTGAGCCGAATTCAATTGCACAAAAGAACGGTCTCATGCAAAATGACGTTATAACAAAAGTCGGCGACAAAGATATCAAGAACACCGACGATTTGAGAACTTCGCTCATAAAATATAAGACGGGCGACACGCTTAACATGACCATTTTGAGAAATGGCTCGGAAAACACTATAGATATACAATTATAAGGAGGAAATATGAACAATTTTTTAAAAGACTTGGGACTTAATTTTTCAAAAGACCCTGAAACACAAAAGGAAAGTGCTGCAAGAAAACAAATAAAGGATTCAGAACAAAAGAGAGATTCACTGGTTGACGCTTTGAATGAATCGGTTTCAAAAATAGAACACGAAAACAAAAATTTCTTTGAAGCAATCGGAAGAATTATTTACGAAAAGAGCGAAGAGCTCAAAAATTCAAACTTAAACAGCGCTGAAATTGAAACTGCAATAAACGAAATTAAAAAGAACGAAGAAGAACTTAAGGAACTCGACAAGAAAAGAGAAGGAATTATCGAACGCTACAACGAAGAAATCGAAATTCTAAAATCCGCTATAAGCTCTCAAACGAAAGTCGACCCGAACTTCAACAATCCTGAAGTTCAAAATAACGAAGCTCCTGACAAAAATTTGATTTTCTGCCATGAATGCGGCGCTGCAAATCCGGAAGGCTCAATCTTCTGCTCAAAATGCGGAACAAAACTTGTAAAATAAACTCGAAAATATAAATTCATAAATTAAAAACGGCTCATCAAAGCCGTTTTTTTTACTTAAAATCTATGTGGTTTTTGCCTCATAGATTTTTTATTACTATTTATTTTCATAGCTTCTTACCGAAACGCCAATTGCTTCGTTCAGTTTTTCCCACACTTTCACCATTGCAAATGTGTCAAGACCGCAATAATTTAGAAGATGTACTCTGAAATTTTCGAGCTCCTCTTCGTTCATCGTCGCCATCTTTTTAAATGTAGCGGACGCTTCGACTCCGTTGTGCACGCCCTCGAGATTGTGATAATCAAGAGACGGCTCATTCGGAAAGAGCGCCGGCAGTACATATTTTATAGAATACGAGCCCTGCATCGCCCTCTTGTAATATTGCTTCTTTTGAAACGGAACCATAAGGTCCTTGATATTGTCATGTATATTCATTAAATGTTCCGCCAAATCCGGATAGAGCGCCGCAAGAGATTTTATTCGTGTCTTTTCAAAAGCCATATTGTACGCGGTTGTGCAAACGTCAAGCGGAATGTCCTCGCAAAGTTTTTCGGCAAGTGCCCTTCTCGGGTCTTCGCCAGGATATGCCAAAAACTCCGTGTGCTTCAAATCGCCGCCCTCCTCTTCGATATAGTGGAGCGAATATTGAAACACAATTTGCTCGAACGGCTTCGAATTTTGATAAGCCGGGATGGCAGGTTGATAGGATTCGAAATCCAAAAAATAAAGCGGATAGGAAAGCGTTTTCATAAACTCCAAAATCGCATCTTTCTCGATATAATCCGAAAGTTCATTCACTTCATGCTCAACTTGCTTCATCTGCGACTTCGAAAGGGCATTATCACGCAAGATATCCTCAAAAGAAACTATGCCGTTTCTCAAACACTTAAACTTTGTGGAAGTCCTTGCGCCTGCAACGTCAAACACATTCGGCGACGGAAGATTTCTCGTGCAATATTTAAAACAGTCGCACTTGTATGGCGCAAAACATTGCTCTCCGATTTCTATTTCGGGCTCCGTTTCAAAATTTAAAATCTCGGAAAACCTTAAAATATTTTCCGCTACAATCCCCTCGCGCGCTTCCGCCTCTTCCGTCACATCTTCCACAACAAAAAGTTCGTCTATGTCGATGTCCCCGACTCTAACATACGCATTATTTATGTAGACAATGCAAACACGTTTGACCTTGTAGCCGAGTTTTTTTAAGATATATCTTTGAAACGAAACGTCGTCGAGATAGATATCTTTTATAGAGGTCGAACTCTTCACCTCGTAAATTTCCACCTCGCCGTTTTTTAGATTGTGCAAAATGTCCACACTTGCAAAAAGCCCGTCATATAAAAACGACGCTTCGGAAATATACTCGCACCCCTCGTGAATGAGCGCCGTCGTCTCCTCAATCATCTTTAACTTAAAATCAAATGAAACCGTTTTCACATCGTCGAACAACTTCTGTGCAAAATCGCCCACTTCCCTTCCTGTTTCAAGTACAGATTCATCCGCCCCTCCTTCAGGAAAAACCTCCGGCTTGCGGTTTCTTAGCCACACCATCTTCGGACATTGAACCGCCGCACAATAATTTGTTTTTGATAAATTTAATTCCACAAAATCACCCCGCATTATTATATATATTATTATAATTTAAATGAAATTTATAATCAAGAAATGAAAAATATAATAAAAAAATAAAAAATTTTTTTAAATTAATTAAATCAAAGGTGCGTAAGTGCGATGAAATACAGCTTAAACACAATTTTAAAAAATTTTAAATTTTTTTCAAAAAAGTGTTTAGAATCACTTTATCAGGGTATATATATAATACAAAGGAAGATGATGATAAAACTAGAGCACAGATTTTAAAAAATGCCAAGTGCAAAAATAGATTATCTTCATTCCCTTTATAAAAATATCGTGGCGAAGATTAACACGATAGACGCAAAAGTTATTGAGTGAAAGATCACTTCCCGAATTTTAAAGGTCTGTCGAGCAGCCGGGGTAAAGGCCCGGACGAGATCAATTTATATTAAATCGTTGAAAGGGCAAGAAAAATATAACAAGCGTCTAGGAGAACCTGAAAAACATAATAGACTTTATTTCGGACATTGAAAATTCAGTGGCTTTTGGAACAGCGATATGCTTGAAGTGAAGAAATGAGTCAGGGCGAAGAATTTGAAAAAGAAAAATTGTAAGAATCACCGAAAAGCGAGACGAGAGTAAGGGACAATAGTGAATTAAAAAAACCGAAAATCAAATCGAGTGTAAGGGAAGACGTAACTAACTTGAACACGGTTGGAGCGTTAAAATTTAAAATTTGTGTAGAGAGGAGAATAGCGAATACTGTGATTGAACCTAAAAATATTAAACGCCACGAGTAACTCCCGAGAATTTATGATAAAATAAATCTCGGGAGTTTTTGTGTGCAATTTTTGATTTTACTTATGTTAGTAATACCAAGAAACATTCTTATGAATAGTTTTAATCTTAAATATCTCTCTATATGCAGGTTATAATTCTTTGCGAAAAATTTTTCTGCAATTATACATAAAAATAAGGCGAAATAAAATCGCCTTACTTGAATTAATTATTTTTCTTTTTTAAAGCCGCTGCCATATTCTTAAAGAATTTCGGTTTTGTGCCGTAGTTTAGAGCGCCGAATCTGTAAATCTTAACAGCGATTCTTCCGACAATTATTGTAAATAGAACCAAAAGTCCGAACGAGAGTATCAATTCCCATTGCGGAACATAGTCCACGCCGTATCTCGTGATCATCGCAAACGGACTCGTAAACGGCACAATACTTGCAATTTTTAAAATCGTACCGGGATTGCTCATCCCAAACATTGAAATCATAAATCCTGCAACATATATGAGTGAAAGCGGTTGAATTGCCATTCCGAGATCTTCGATTTTAGAAACAAGACTTGCCGCGCATGCGAAGAGATACAAAAACATTATATATCCGACAATGAAGAATGCCATCGAAACCACAAATTGGTCCATCGAAATATTGATTTTTAGAATTTGCGCAACCGCCCCGTCCACTTCCATTTGCGGTCCGATTTTTGTACCGATTAAAAGTCCCACAACAAGCACCATAACGACTAGCACGCCGATGACCGCCGTTGCAAAAACCTTTCCTCTTATGAGGTCTTTCGGTTTTGTCGAGGTTATCAAAAGCTCCATCGTTCTGTCGCTCTTTTCTCTTGCAACACTCATTGCGACTTGGTTTCCAAACATCATCATAAGCGTGTATAAAATCATAAGCATCAAATATACAAGCCAAAAGTTCTTCGCTCCGTCCGCTTCGAGGATTTTCGGCTCGAAGTCCGTTCCCTTGAGAGTTTTTTCGACAATTGCTTCATCAACTCCCGCCTCTCTCAAATAGTCGCTCGATTCAAGCGCCGAAATAGATTCATTCACCGCTTCGAGTTTTCCCATATTTGAAACGGAACTCGTCTTTATTACGACTTCTCTCTTGTCGCCTGCAATTACATATCCGGCGTAAATGTCGCCTGCTTTAACGGCTTCTTCAAGTTTTTCCGGAGAGTCGAAATTTTCAAATTTCATTCCGGTTTTTTCTTCAGCCGATTCTTTGTTTACAAAATTTTCGGTTGAATAGATGCCGATGATATCGTCTTCATCGCTTCCCGCAATTTTCGAAACAATGCTCGGAATAAAACTTATAAGAAGCGATATAACAAACATTATCGCGACCGAAATTATAAAAGATTTCTTCTTTATACTCGTTAAAAATTCAAATTTAAATACTTTACCCATTTTTCTACCTCGCATATTTTAGGAAAATGTCCGAAAGTGTCGGCTTGTAAAGACCGTAGCTGTCGACAACAGGACCCGCCTTTGAAATGTCTTGCAGGAAATTTTCCCTTTCTTTTCCCGTCAAATCTACAACGACTCTTTCCTTCTCAATCGTCGAGTCATATCCCATTTTCGAAAGAATTTCCGAATATTCATTCAAATCCGTTTCGAAAGGAATTACATAAACTTTGTTTCCGGCGAGCTCACGTTTAACATTTTCAATCGTGTCGTTCACTTGGCAAACTCCGCCCGACAAAACAGCAATATCCTTACAGATTTCATCCACATATCCCATTTGGTGCGACGAGAAAAGTGTGAGTTTGTTATCGCCCGCTTTTTCCAAAATGAGCTCCTTCAAGAGATTCGAGTTTATCGGGTCGAGCCCTGAAAACGGTTCGTCCATGATGATAATATCCGGATTTCCCAAAAGTGCCTGCGAAATTTGAACTTTTTGTTGGTTTCCCTTTGAAAGCACTTCTAGTTTTCTTTTTTCGTAGTCCGCAAGTCCAACCCTTTCCAAAAGTTCTCTCGCAGATTTCTTTGCAGTTTCCGGGTCGTATCCTTTCAGTTCCGCAAAATAAATCAGCTGCTCAAGTATATTTACCTTTTGATACATTCCCCTTTCCTCAGGAAGATATCCGATTTTAAAATCCTTCGCCCTGAAAGGTGCGCCGTCGATTGTAATCTCGCCGCCGTCCTTTTTTATTACGTCCATGAGTATTCTTATGGTTGTCGTTTTGCCGGCGCCGTTTCTTCCGAGAAACGCAAGCGGTCTTCCGCTCTCCGCCTTGAATGACAAACCCTTTAATACTTCTTTTTTGTCATAAGACTTGTACAAATCTTTAAATTCAAGTATCATAAGCCCTCCTTATTTTTATTTTAACGCATCTGGATTAAATGCGTGTAAAAGCTTGTAAAATCAATATTTATTCTTATTATACCATAACCGAAAATTCATTTTAAACAATTTTATATCAGAAATAAAAAATCTCTTCGAACTTTTTGTCGAGCGCAATGCACAATATTAGAGCAAGTTTTGCCGTCGGATTGAACTGCCCCGTCTCGATTGAGCTGATTGTGTTTCTGGAAACTCCGACCATATCCGCCAATTTTTGCTGCGACAAATCCTGCTCTTTTCTTATTTCTTTCAAGCGGTTTTTTAAAACTAATTCATCTTTCATAGAAACTACCTGCTCAGTTTTATAAAATGCGCCGCGCACATTATGATTCCCAAAATCGCAAGCAAAATTCCGATGTAGAGATGTTTCTTTTCTTTTAACCTGTGGTAATAGACAAAGCTCTGTGTCGCTAAAATCGCATAATAGACCGTCCACACCGAAAAGTTAAACGAATTGAAGAACAGCCCCTCAACAACTATTATAAGCGCAACGACAACCATTCCGACTTCCATCGAAAGCTTGCCCGCCTTCGACATTATGTCCACCATCATCTCGTCTTTGTTGTTCTTTTTATACTCTTCTCTGCTCTTTGCTAAAATTTCATCCCTGTCCAAAGCTTTCTCCTTTCGTTTTATTTCGCCAAGTAAACTTGTTATTTTTATTATAACACCGCCAAGTATACTTGTCAATAGTTTTATGTAAAAAATTAAAGCGAGTTTTCACCCGCTTATAATTGTATTGTGAAATTTTAAATTGTATAACTCGAATCACGCCTTGTTGTACGGAATGAACACTTCGAAAGTCGAACCCTCGCCGAGTTTACTTTCAAGAATAACCGTTCCGCCCATAACCTCGACTCCGTGTTTTACAATCGAAAGCCCTATACCGCTTGCGTCAGCGCTGTTTCTACTCTTGTCCGCAGTGTAAAATCTTTGGAAGATTTTTTCGCGGTCCAAATCGTCAATGCCGATGCCGTCGTCCTTAACGATAAATTTAAAGCCCTTGTCTCTCGTTACAAGTTTTACCCAAACCTTGCCGTCATCTTTTCCGTATTTTACGGCGTTGTCGACAAGATTGTAGACCGTTTCTTCGAGCACTTCCCTCACGCCGGTGTATCTCACCTCGTCGAGTTCGGTTGTGATTGAAATATTTTTGTTTTGCGCCTTTGAATTTATTGTATTCACAACGTCGCTAATAAGTTCCTTAACGTCTATTTCTTCTTTCTTGTTGTTTTTTTGCTCCTCAACTTTCGAGAGACTCAAAATCTTTTCAACAAGCACAAGCATTCTGTTGCCGCTTTTAAGAATCATATCTCCAATCTTCGGCACGTCTTCATTTTTCACCATATTGTTTGTGAGCATTTCGGCGTAACCGTTTATTGATGTGAGCGGAGTTTTGAGTTCATGCGTTACATTCGACGTAAATTCGCGTCTTTCTCTTTCGAGAATACTTTCTTCCGTAACATCTCTTATAACGATAATTCTTCCGACAAGATTGTCGCTTACAAGAACCGGGTCGACTGTGATTAAAAGCTTTCTATCGTCGATTTCGACTTCAATTTTTTCTTCGCGTTTTGAATCCCTGTCTCCCAAAATTTCGATAAGTTTTTCATCCCTTATGAGATAAAATACGGACTTGCCCATATATCCTTCGTTCTTTTCCTTGCCCAAAAGGAAAATCGCCTTGCTGTTTATCATTTCGACGCGGTTCACATTGTCGATAAACAAAAATCCGTCCTGCATATTTCTGAAAATAATTTCAATAGTGTCTCTGTATTCCTTGAGATCGTCGAGCCTTTCATTAAGCTCGTCCTGTTGATCACGCACGATTCTCTTGATAGGATAGAGCTCCGGAAATTCCGAGTCGAGACTTTGTCCGTGTGAGATTGCCGTGAATTGGTCTTTCAGATTTTCAACAAGTTTGTTCGAAACGTGGTTAATCGAGAAAAATGCGATAAGAAGTCCGATAAAAAGAATAAATACAACCGGAATAATCGAATCTTTAAACGATGAGAAAATATTTTTTTGCATTTCCGAAACTCTCAAAATATTTCCGTTCGAAAGTCTCGTCGCAAAATAGTAGAAGTTTTCACCGAGAGTGTCCGATTTTCTTATATCGCTTCCCTTTCCAAGGTCCTTTGCTTCGACAATTTCTTTTCTCGTGCTATGCGACTCCATTTTGGAGGCCGCTTCGTCGGTGTCGTAAATAACGTTGCCGTCGCTGTCGACGAGCGTAATTCTTATACCGCGAAACGACTTCTTTGCCGCATCAAATTCCTTTTCATGCTCAGCATCTTCAAGGTTCATATTTTTAAGAAAGTCTAAAATGTCCAAAAGCTTTCTTTCATGAAGATCCTTGTAGCTGTCATAAAAATTCAGCGTCGTTGCAAGAGTTATTAAGACAACCATTAACAAAACCAATATTGAAAATCTCTTAAATAAACTCCTTTTCATTATTCCTCCAAAATATATCCGACATTTCTGACGGTCTTAATCATCGAACCGCTCTTTCCAAGTTTTTGTCTCAAAAATGCGATGTGAACATCGACCGTTCTCGACTCGCCGAGATAATCATATCCCCAAACCGCGTCCATAATCTTGTCGCGGGAAAGCACGATGCCCTTGTTTTGTGCCAGATAATATAATAACTCATACTCCTTAAATCCGAGCGAAACATCCTTGCCGTCAACATTCACACGTCTTTTTTCAGGGATAATTGTCAAATCCTTGATTGTAATTTCATTCATCGAATCAGCGTCATTTCCACGTCTGATTCTCGCTCTGATTCTCGCCATGAGTTCAAGCACTGAAAACGGTTTTGTCACATAGTCGTCCGCCCCGAGGTCGAGCCCTCGAACCTTGTCTATTTCTGCGGACTTCGCCGTTAGCATTATGACCGGAACCTCCTTGTACTTTCCTTCCCTCATCCACTTCAAAATCGAAATGCCGTCTTTGCCGGGAAGCATTATATCAAGAAGAACGAGCGCCGGAGTGTCCTCATCGAGAGCCGCTTTGAACTCTTCGAAATCGCGACAGCCCTTGCCGCTGTATCCCTCGTTTTTTAGTGCATACAAAACCAATTCTCTGATGCTTTCATCATCTTCGACAATATAAATCATTCTTCATCATCCTTTTTTAGATACGGATGCGAACCTGTTTTCTCATAAATTACCCATTCTGCGATATTTTCAATATGGTCGCCGATTCTTTCGACATATTTTGCAATTTGCATCAAGTCGAGTTGAACTTCAGGGTCGCTTCCTTGTTTAATCTTGTCAACAATTTTATGTCTAAGCTTTATAAACAAATCGTCAACAACATCGTCCATTATATCTATACCCTCAATTAAATCAATATTACCCGAAACAAATGCATCCATAGAATTATTTAGCATTTTTTCTACAGTTTCAAACATTTCCTTCAAAAGAGGGAGCGGTGAATCAATCATATCAAAATTCATATCTTCGCAAATTTCCGCGATGTCCTCGGTTTGGTCACCGATTCTTTCAAGGTCCGTAATCATCTTTAAAACCGAAGTTACAACTCTGAAATCGCCCGCACGCGGAGAGAGAGTAACGAGAATTCTTAAAGCTCTGTCCTCAATTTCTTTTTCAAGATCGTCAGTCTTCTTGTCGTTCATAGCTACTTGCTTCAAAAGAGTCACGTCTTTTTCTTTTATTCCCCTATATGTGTCTCTTATATTGTTTTCAACAAATGTTGCCATCTTGACAAGTTCATTTTTTAAATCAAACAGTTCCTTTTCAATACTCATTCTAACCGAACCTCCCCGTAATATAATCTTCAGTTCTCTTATCCTTTGGACTCATAAAAAGTTCGGCGGTATTTCCGACTTCAACCATAACACCGTTTAAGAAAAATGCAGTTCTGTCCGTTACACGGCTTGCCTGTCCGATGTTATGCGTAACTATAACAATCGTGTACTTCTTTTTTAAATCCATGACGAGTTCTTCTATTTTTCCCGTACTTATCGGGTCGAGAGCGGATGTAGGTTCGTCCATAAGAATTACCTCCGGCTCAACCGCAAGCGCCCTTGCAATGCAAAGTCTTTGTTGTTGACCTCCGGAAAGTTCAAGCGCATTCTTTCTCAAATCGTCCTTGACTTCGTCCCAAAGATTCGCCTGCTTCAAAGACCTTTCTACAATCTCCTCGAGTTCCACCTTCTTCTTTACGCCGTGCGTCTTCGGACCGTACATAATATTTTCGCTGATGCTCATCGAAAACGGAGTCGTGGCTTGGAAAACCATCCCTACTCTTTTTCTGAGTTCATTCACATCAAACTTTCTGTCGTAAATGTCCTCGCCGTCCAAAGTTATAAGACCCTCGACTCTCGAACCTTCAACCAAATCATTCATCCTGTTTAAGCATTTAAGTGTCGAACTTTTTCCACAGCCTGAAGGACCGATAAAAGCAAGCGCCTGATTTTTTATAACATCCAGACTTAAATCCTTAACAGCGAGATAATCGCCGTAATAAAGATTCAAATCCTTTATAACCATTTTGTTTACTTGACTATCTGTCATCATTTTTTCCTCCGATTTTATTTGCTAAAGAAGTCGAAATAGCATTTAGCAAAAATATAATTACTAAAAGTACGACCGCTGTTGCGTATGCCTCATTTGTATATCTCGCTTCCGTTGAAAGCTTATACATGTGAAGGGACAAAGTTATTCCCGGGTCCTTTAAACTCTTCGGAATATTTGTAGAAGTTCCAAGAGTGTATAAAAGCGCAGCAGTTTCTCCGATAACCCTTCCTATTGCAAGAATTATACCCGACAAAATTCCCGGCATTGCAACCGGAAGAATAACCTTAAAAATTGTTCTGAGTCTTCCGGCGCCGAGTGCAAAACTTCCAAGCCTATATACGCCCGGTGTCGAAAGAAAAGCCTCTTCCGTAGACCTTACAATGAGCGGCAAAATCATAATGGAAACGGTGAGCGTTCCCGAAATAATACTCCAGCCCATCTTAAGAGCGATTCCGAAAAACAAATATCCGAAAAGTCCATAGACAATTGACGGAATTGCACTCAAGGTTTCGGTTACAATCCTTATAACCTTGACGAATTTCGAATCCCCCTTGCTGTATTCCGCAAGATAAATTCCCGTAAAAATCCCAATCGGTCCCGCAATTAAAATCGAAAGTAGAACGACCACAATAGTCGAAATTATAGCCGGAAACATAGAAACATTCTTCGATGTATACTTCAGCGCAAAGAGTGACGGTTTAAGATGAGGAACGCCTTTGATACATATGAAAAGCACAATTCCTACAAGCACCGCCGTCGCAATGAACATCGAGAGATATGCGAAAAATTTGTATAAAATCTCTTGCAGCTTTCTAGTATTTTTTGTTCTATTATTAACCCTCATTTTTACTGCTCCTACCTTTAAACATCAAGAACATACCGTTTATTATAAGAATGAAAATGAACAAGATACATGCTGTTGCAAAAAGCGCTTCCATGTGCTCTCCTGCCGCATATCCCATTTCAAGCACAACATTTGCCGTAAGTGTTCTGATTCCTTTTAAAATGTCCGTCGTGATTCGCGCTTGGTTACCGACAACAAGAATCGTCGCCATAGTTTCTCCGATTGCTCTTCCTATTCCAAGAATAACCGCTGCCAAAATACTGTTCTTTGCAGCCGGAAGAACAATTTTCATAACCGACCTTCCGTGACTTGCGCCGAGAGCTACACTCGCTTCATAGTACTTGCTGTTCACAGCTTCAAGTCCCGCTTCCGAAATTGCTATAATCGTCGGCAAAATCATAATGCCCAAAAGAATACTTGCCGCCAAAATAGAAATTCCGTGCCCTCCTATATACTCTCTAATAAACGGAACTATCGTTTGGAGTGCAAAGAAACCGTAAATAATCGACGGAATCCCCGCCATAAGATTTAACATCGGAGTTAAAAGCTTTTTCATCTTCGGTCCCGCTTCAAAAGCAAGAAAGAGCGCCGAGAAAATCCCAATCGGAACCCCTATTAAACTTGCGAGAAACGTGACGACAAACGATGCATAAATCATAGGAAGAATTCCGTATGACGGCGGATTTGTCGCCGGCGACCACTTCGTTCCCAATATAAAATCGAAACCGTGTCTTAAAATGAATGGAAGCCCCGTTTTAAAAATGAAGTAACATATTACTATAAAAGCTGCAATAGAGATGATTGATGCAGCCATAAAAACATACTTCATTAATTTTTCTTTAAGTTTGCCGTTCATCTCTATTGCTCCTTTCAAATTTAACTATTTAACGTCGTTCCAATCCTTAACTTCGCCTACGAAAATTTTGTGAATATTGTCGAGTGAAATGTCGTCAATAGCATTGTCATTGTTTACAACAACTGCGATACCGTCCATTGCGATTGCTGTCGATTCAACCTTTTCAAGTTCTTCAGGTTTTAAATTACGGCTGCTCATACCGATTTCGGCAACGCCTTCGATTGCAGCTTGAATACCTGCTGATGAACCGTTTGATTGAATATCTGCTTCAAATCCCGGATTTAATTCCTTATACTTGTCGACCAACTTTTCCATAAGCGGTGTTACAGAAGTTGAACCTGCAATTGCAATTCTTCCTTCAATATTTGCCGGTTTATAGCTTTCTGTTGTTTCAATAGGAATACATCCGTCTTCCTTAACAATTTCTTGTCCGTCTTTACTCATAATAAATGTGAGGAAATCTTTTGCTACTTCGCTTAAATTTGCTTCGTGATAAGCAAGCATAAAAGGTCTTGCAATCTTGTAATCGCCTTTGTTGATATTTTCCGGTGTTGCTTCAACTCCGTCAACCTTAACAGCCTTAACTTCGTCGTTTAAAGAACCGAGACTGATATAACCGATTGCGAACGGGTCTCCGTTTACAGAAGTGATAACTCCTTCTGTTGAGTTAACGATTGTTGCTTCTTCATATGTGCTGTCAACTTCTTCACCCTTGTCATTTTTTGCCAAAATCTTTGTGATTTCCGTGAAAGCTCCTCTTGTACCTGAACCTACTTCACGGCTTACAACGTGGATTTCTCCGCCTGCAGTTGTTTCTTCAGTTTTATCTTCAGTTTTATCTTCAGATTTGTCTTCCGTCTTTGTTTCAGTAGTTTCTGTTGTTGTCTTTTCTGTTGTTGTTTCCTTTTTTGTGTCATCCTTCTTGCAGCCTACCATTAACATAAGTGCTGCAACTACAATTGCCAATGTTTTTAAGAATTTCATAAATATCCTTCCTTCTTTTCCTAAAATATTGCTCGGGCTTTCCCCTTGCAACTATATAATAGCCACCGATTGTAAAATAGAGAGTTTAATATTGTAAAAATTATGTAAAATGACCTGTAAAACTGAAAATTCCTAAACTTTTATTGCTAAAATGTGATTCTCATCATAATAATGTTAAAATAACATAAATTGTAAAATAATTTGACTAATGCTATGCTAAACTGTTATAATCTAAATGGAGGTGCTTTATGAAAATAAATATTGGAAAGCAAAATGGCAAAATAATCAAATTCATCGCAAAGGAAAACGAAATCAAATGCGAGAACCTGAACTATCTTGTCGAAAACAACTTTTTTAATAGAGAAAACGGAGAAACATTTTTAAATCTAAAATGTGAAACACCTGTACTCCTTACGGGACTTGGAAAACCTGAAGACATCACAATCGACACACTAAAAGTCGCAGGTCTTAAAGCCGGAAAGGAAGCAAACAGACTGAAACTTGAAAAAATCACAATATGCATCCCTGAACTTAAAAACTTCACAAGAAAAGAAACAGCGCTTGCAATAATAGAAGGGCTCTTAAACTCAACCTACAACTACGACAACTACAAAAAAACAAAATGTGAAACCACACTCAAAGAAATCACCGCATGCGAAGACTGCATGGGCGATTTAAACAGCGACGACATCGAAGAACTCATGGCAAAATGGAGCGGAATAGTCTTTGCAAGAAATCTTGTAAACACACCTGCAAACGACCTATATCCTGAAACACTTGCAAATGAAGCCATGAAACTAAAAGATCTCGGCGTCGACGTAAAAGTGTTTGGAAAAGAAGAAATAGAAAAAATCGGAATGAAAGCATACCTCTCGGTCGCAAGAGGCTCCAACAGAGAACCGAAACTCATAGTAATGGAATACATGAAAGGCGAAGGCGCACCGATCTCATTCGTCGGTAAAGGCCTCACCTACGACTCTGGCGGATACTCACTGAAACCGAGCGACGGCATGAAAACAATGAAAAGCGACATGGGCGGCTCAGCTGCAGTAATCGGCGCAATGAAAGCAATCGCCGAAGCAAAACTGAAAGTTAACGTCGTCGGCGTTGTTGCAGCTTGCGAAAACATGCTGGACGGCGGCGCATACAAACCGGGCGACGTCATCGGCTCACTTCGCGGCCTCACAATCGAAGTCGACAACACAGACGCCGAAGGAAGACTGACACTCGCCGACGCAGTCACCTACTCAGAACAAAACTACTCACCGAAACTCATGGTCGAACTCGCAACTCTCACAGGTGCTTGCGTTGTCGCAATGGGTTCCCACAGATCGGGAGTACTCGGGAATGACGCCGAATCAATCGAACACGTCTTAAAATGTGCAAAACTCGAAAACGAAAGAGCTTGGTCGCTTCCATATGGAAAAGACTACCAAGAACTCAACAAATCCGACATCGCCGACATCAAAAACAGCGGTGGCAGATGGGGCGGCGCATCGAGTGCAGGAGAATTCGTCGGAGCATTCATTGAAAAAACAAAATGGGTCCACGTCGACATCGCAGGTCCGGCATACAACTCCGCACCATTTATGGAACAACCGAAGGGTGGCACCGGTCATATGGTCAAAACCCTCTATAGAATCGCAAAAGAAAATAAATAATAAAAATAGAGCCTTTGACGGGCTCTTTTTTTGTTGGTGGTGTTTGATATATGTATTTATAAATAATTTATTATATTTACACGCCTAAATGTTTTCCCATTATATACATTCGCAATCGCGATGTAGCGCCTGGCACTGTGTGTCCTGGCGCCATATATGACGATTATTTTTTGAAGAAACAAAACAACAACGGTGTGTGAAGAGAATATCAAACCAAAAAACCAAATACAATTTATAAACATATCTTCGCTCTTTATATTTCCCATCATTTTCACTCTTGGCGGCGATACACCTTTTTATCTCATCTCACGACGAAATCAAAGATTTCTGTTCGATGGATAAAAAAACTGGTCGCCGCTACAGACAACGTGCAAAATTTATATTGCGATATTGCTTATACACGTGTGTTTGTACATATCTCATGCGTCGCAATGATAAAGACCTAACCCGTGCTTTTTGATTTGACAAAATCAAAAACACGATGGTAGGGCTTATACAAAGACGTCCGACGACATTTCGACGAACAGGAGAAATGAGTCGTTGACGTCGACTGTGCATGCGACGCTAAAAACAACGTAATCACATACAACAATAAATCATATACATTAATTTATTTTCACATGGTTAAATTTATATCGTGCAAAACATTTTCAATATATAAATCCATCCATCATTGTGTGTCTCCCAGAACGTAACGTCGCATTACATTGCGACGCCATATATCACGCCCGAAAAATTTACAACCCCACCAACAACGCTGTGCCGATAAAATATCGAAACAAGAACCATTTGCAAAATTTCAGCCAACCCTCGCCGTTATTTGCGAGGAATTTTCGATGAGAAACGCTTAAGATGAAATATTTTAGGAGTGAGGCATATTGATAAATATGTCGCAACGACGAAAACACGAAATCTGCCGTTTATCGCATATTTAAACCAATTCTACGTCCATCATCGCAATTATTTGCGAGGATATTTTGATGAGATGCGCCGTAAACTCAATTTTTGATTGTGCAGGTGTGCTAACTGCACTCCGAGCAATCAAATAATTGATGTTTGCAAGCAGGTCGCAAAATAGACCGCAAATAAAAAAAGACGCCTCAAAAATGTACTGCCCCCTTAAATCCGGACACGGAAATAAGGGGGCATTTTAATGAATAAAATAACATATGAAGAAAAATTAAAAATAATTAAAGAAAACGAAGATGGCTATGGAAAAGACTATCTTTCCAAAAAATATAATATAC